>DBEXQE010000090.1:0-4540 GCA_048167245.1 Christensenellales bacterium
GCGGAAATAAAATCAAGAGATTGACATATTTCCGCTTTTAACATATAATTGATATATCAAAACCAAGGGAGAACAGCACGAAATGGGTCTTTTGAAAAACATTTACTGGGAAGACAACTCCGACAACACGATCGTTTATAAAGTCGACATGAAAAACGACTACATAAGCAAGGGCAGCGCTCTGACGGTGCGCGAAGGACAAGTCGCGATATTCTGCCACAAGGGCAAGATGGCTGACGTGTTCCTGCCCGGTTTTTACAAACTCGATTCGTCGAGCATTCCCATCATAACGAAACTCATGCAGTGGAAGTACGGGTTCGAGAACCATTACCGTTCGGACGTATATTTCGTAAACACGCATCAGTTCACGAACGAAAAGTGGGGAACGACTAACCCCATAATCCTGCGCGACAAGGACTACGGCGCGATAAGGGTCCGCGGCTACGGCACGTATTCGTTCCGCGTGGACGACGCTTTCGTATTCATGCAGGAAGTGTTCGGAACGCGTCCGCTGTTCAAGACGCAGGATATCACCGAATATCTGCGCAGCATAATAATCATGGGTCTGTCCGACGCTATCGGCGAGAGCAAGATCCCGCTTTTGGATATGGCGTCCAATCTCATGGAGCTTTCGGCGGACGTTCAGAGCAAACTGCAACCCGATTTCAAAAAACTCGGAATAGAACTCGTTAAATTCAACTTCCAGAACTTCTCGCTTCCCGAAGAACTCGAAAAGGCGTTCGACAAGAACGCTTCGCTCGGCATGATGCGCGGCAACTGGGATATGCAGATGCAACAGGCTCAGATGGAAGCCATGAAAGCCGCGGCATCGAACCCCGGCGCGGGCGGAACTATGGGCGCAGGCATGGGCATGGGCATGGGCGTAGGCATGGGTCAGATGTTCGGCAACATGATGAACGGCGCGATGACGGGTCAGGGCGCAGGCGCTACCGTTACATGCTCCAAGTGCGGCGCTCAGATGAAAGCGGGCGCGAAATTCTGTCCCGAATGCGGAACTCCCGCGGGCGGAGCAACTCAGTGCCCCAAGTGCAGAGCCGTAGTAAAAGCCGGCGCAAAGTTCTGTCCCGAGTGCGGAACGCCGATGCAGTCGGTTTGCCCCAAATGCAAAGCTCCCGTAAAAGCGGGCGCGAAGTTTTGCCCCGAGTGCGGCGAGAAACTCTGATAGTCCATAAGTGTTGTTGTTAAAAAGGTAAGAAAAAAATGACGGACTCCAAGGCGCAAGGCGACCGGGAAAATTACGTCTTTACGGGACGCGAAAAGGAAAAGAACACCGAGATCGCGAAATGCCCGAACTGCGGTGCGAACATGCTGTTCGACCCCGAAAAACAGTTGTTGAGATGCGATTTTTGCGGAACCGAGCAGTCGTTTGAAATCAATAATAACGAAGAACAGGACTTTGAAAAACTGTTCGAACAGAATAATACCTGGTCGGACGAAACGCACGTATTCTCTTGCAGTAACTGCGGCGCGAAAGTAGTCATTTCCAAACAGGAGATCTCGAAATCGTGTCCGTTCTGCGGAACGAGCAACGTTCTCGAAACGAGCGAGCTTGCGGGGCTTAAACCGAACGCGGTGGTGCCGTTTCGGATAAGCAAGGAAACGGCGACCGAGAAAGCTCTCAAATGGGCGAGAAAAAAGTTTTTCGCTCCGCGCAGGTTCAAAAAATACTTGACTCACGCCGACGATATAAGCGGTACGTACAACCCCGCGTTCACGTTCGATACGGATACGATCTCGACGTATAACGGCAGGCTTGCCCGCACTGAAACGTACACCGTTCGCCGCAACGGCAGGACCGAGACCCGTACGCGTACGGTCTACTTCAATATAAGCGGCGTTTACAGCGCGTTTTTCGACGACATTCTGATACAGGCGTCGTCGCGCATAGATCAGAAAACGGTCGATAAATTACAGCCGTTCGACACCAACAACTCGAAAGAATACGCGGAAGAATTTCTGCACGGTTACGGCGCGAGCCAGTACACGCGCGACGGCAAAGAGTGTTGGGGATTGGCGCGCAAAATAATAGATAAACGGATCCGCTCGGGAATACTCTCGAAATACAGTTACAGCTACGTCGACTACCTTAACGTGAGTACCGAGTGCAACGATATAAAGTTCAAATATTTGCTTCTGCCCATATACGTGGGTAAATTCGATTGGAAGAAAAGAGCCGACAAAAAATCGAAGATCTACAACTTTTTCGTGAGCGGTTTCAACGGAAAAGTGGTCGGCAAAGCGCCCGTGTCGCCGCTGAAAGTAGGGCTTTTGGCGCTCCTTATCGGGGGACTCGTCGCTTTGGCGGTATGGCTCGGAATAAAGTTTATATAAGGAGATAAAAAGTTATGACAACCGAAATGATTATACTTATCGTAGTCGCGTCAGTACTGTTCGTCGCGCTCGTGTTGGTTTCGGGAGCCTTGTACATGACGGGCAAGGTGCTGAAAAAAATGCGAAGCGGAGAGATAAAGACCGACAAAGTAAAGGTCGTGGACGGCGTCCGCTACACGAAAGACGGAATAGTCGAAAAGAACGGCGAGATCAACGTTTCGCACCAAGAAGGCGACGTTACGCTGTTGCGCGGCGAAGAGTACGTCGTGGAAAAGGACGGCGCGGTCATGCCGGGCAAGTACACGATACTCACCGCCGACGGGGACACCGAAGTTTTCAACATAAGGATAGGCGGTTTCGTGCGCGAGTTCACGCACAATACGCCCGTAGTGCTTGCCGAAGGCGACAAAGTTTGCGCCGTTTCGCATACCGTGGTATTAAGATGACGATAATTCGTTAAAAGGAGAGAAAACAAAATGAGTAAGAAGTTTATGTTTCAGTTCACGCTCGCGCTTACCGTAGTGGTTGCCGCAGTGCTGTGGATATTGCAGGTCTGCAACGTTATAGCATGGTTCTCCGCGTCGGCGGCGATAGCTTTGATTTCGGGCGTTTCGGGACTCATGTTCATATTCAAGGGACTGTTCGGGAAAACGCAGGCAACCGCGCTCAAAAAGCTGAATATCTATTTCGGTGCGGGACTTTTGATAGTCGCTCTGTTCATGATCGTAAATATTTTCGCGATCAAGAACGAACTCGTTTTGCCGATCATCGCGATCATAGTTACCGCGGCTCTGCTTATCGGCGTTATCGCAACGGGCGGCAAAAGCTCCGACACCGGCGACAACCAGAAAGCCGGCTATAAAAACTATTATCAGAGAAAGGCGGAAGAGGAAAAGAAAAATAAGGAAGATTAATTTCCGCCGCCTTATCTTCTAAAAAGGCTTCCCCTGATAGAGGCGCGAGCGTTAAGCAAATAGCATATATGAACGAAAACAACGAAAAAGTAAAGACTACTTTATACGAGGACGCTTTTGAGCGCCCTTTGTATTTTTCGGTCATATTTTTGTTGCTTGCGGCGGCTTGCATACTTTTTCCGACTAAGTGGCTTTCTAAGTATATAGGCGAAATGCTTGCGCTCGGGATCGTGCGCGTTGTTTTCGGAGCGGTAGGCGTCGGATTTATGACAGCGTTAAAGCTCGGGAGCGGATTTAAGGTAACGCGCTCGGCTTTTTCGGGAGCGGATATCATAGCCGTTTCGCTACTCGTCGCCGTCAATAACTTTCCGATCATAGCGCTTGTTTCGGGCGAAGCGTCGATAACCGCGGGCGCGGGCGAGATATGCAAATTCGTTTTCTTTTGCGCGTCGGTCGGCTTTTTCGAAGAAGTCTATTTCCGCGGACTTATATTTCCGCTTTTGCTCGCGTTTTTCAAGGATAAGAAATTCGCGGAACTCAAAGCCGTTCTCGTATCCGGCGCGGTGTTCGGACTTATTCACCTTGTCAATCTGTTCGGCGGCGCCGACTTCGGCTCTGTCGCCATGCAGGTCGGGTACAGCGCGCTGAACGGGCTTATGTACGCCGCGCTGTTTCTGTTTACCCGTTCGCTCGTTTTCCCGATCCTGTGCCACACGCTGTTCGATATAGGCGGACTTATGATCGAACGTTTAGGCGCGGGGGAAATCTGGAACGCTTCCGCGATCGTTTTGACGGCGGTCGTCGCCGTTCTTGCCGCGGCGTGGATAATATTCAGGTTCGCGCGTAAGTTTTTGTTGACAAAACGCTCCTAATATCTTATAATATTAAGGCTTGTGGTCGCAAGCGCATTTTCCGAGGTGTAGCGCAGTTTGGTAGCGCGCTTGGTTCGGGACCAAGAGGTCGTGGGTTCAAGTCCCGTCACCTCGACCAAAATCTGCACGTTTTTGAGTGTTTTTGCCCGAAAGCGTGCATTTTTTATGCAATTTTGTGCAATAATTTCGGTCAAAAGTGCGCTCAAATACGCGTTTTTTAGGCAAGGTTTCAAGTCCCGGGACTTTTTAACCTATTATTTAGAATAAACAGCTAAATAATTTATAGTATAGTTATAATAATTATTGAATTTAATTAAAAACTGTGTTATAGTATTACAAAGATATGGCAAGCGATACTACCGTAGAGTATGACCGAGCGAGTATTGAGATACATTTAAAAAG
>DBEXQE010000091.1:0-7150 GCA_048167245.1 Christensenellales bacterium
TCAGATAATCGTTGAACATATTCACCACGTTGCGCCTGTTCTGCACCACGTAACGCCTGCCGACGGGCAACGACGGAACGTGTTTTGCCTCGACTTCTTTCACAGGCGTCGCGGACGCTTTCGTATTTACATGTTCGGGCGCGGGTTTAGCGGTTGCCGCCGTGTCTTTAACGTTTTCGCCGTTCTTTGCTTTGGGCGGCGCCGGAGTCTTCGACTCTTTCGTAGGCTCGGGCGCGGGTTTGGTAGTTGCCGCGGTCGCTTTGGGGGTCGGAGTTCCGCGCGTTATCGTGCGCACCGTAACGGGGATAACGTAGTCCGAAACGTGCGCCGCGGGCTTCTGCTCTTTCGGCGTTTCGTCTTTTGCGGTATCCGCGGCAATATTTTCGGGTTTTTCTTCCGCAGGTTCTTCGTCCGTAGGTTCTTCGCTTTCTTCGATAACTTCTTCGTCCGCGGGTTCTTCCGCAGGTTCTTCCGCAGTTTCTTCTTCGATTTCGTCCGTAGGTTCTTTTTCGTCTGCGCTTTCTTCCGCGGGTTCTTCCGGGATTTCATTCGCGGGTTCTTCTTCCGCGGCTTCGTCGGACAACAGATCGAGAACGCCCGAAACTTCGTCTTCGTTTATCATGTACGGCGACACGTCGTCGCTTGCCGAAACGACCGTTTTCGCGCGCGTAACTATCTCGTCTATCGTATCCGAAAGATTTTCTTCGTTAAGCTCGTCCAAAAGCGCGTCTTCGGTTTCGTCCGAAACTTCGCTCGCCGCGGGTCCGTCCGTCGCGGGTTCGTCCGAAACGGAACTTTCGTCTATGTCCGAAACGGCAGTCGCGCCCGCCGCGTCCTTTTCCGCGCCCTTGCGCAGAATTCTCAAAGGGTGAATTATCGCGAACAGCAACAGCGCGAATGCGGTAACTGCGTATATCGAGATCCCGTACGCCGTAGTTATGAATTTAAGCACCGCGCCGAAGCCGGGAACGACGAACTTAAAGCCGAAAATATCGAAAGCCGCCGTATACTCGCCCGAAACGCTCAGTTTCTGCGTCGGGTAAGCGTAAAATATTGCGCAAAGCCCTATCGCTATGCATATGCACAGCGCGATAATATTTATCACGGTTACGGTAATATCGAACGCGTTACGGCGTTTTTTCTCTTTTGCTATGTAAAAAAACGAAAGAACCAGGAAAAACAACGCAAAAACCGCCCCGACGCAAAAGAACGAAAGCGCGGGAATATCGTTTTTAAGTGCGTTGAACAGCTCTTTCATATATGATATTATTATACACGCAATGACTTTTTATGTCAAGTGCTTAGTCGAGCGAGCTTGCGAGCGAACGCCGACAAGAGTGTTAGATATATGTAATCCTACACATTTATTATCTTCGCGGCGATAACGGTGGAGTCGTCGCGCGGAGCGCCGCCCGAATTTGCGAGCGTGTACTCGAGTATCCCTTGCGCCATAAGTCGCGGGTTCACGGTCCTTAAATTATTCACTGCCGCGGCGAGCTTATCGCCTTCGAAGCTGTCGGCGACTCCGTCGGTCGCCATAACGAGCATATCCCCCGAACTAAGATCCACGGTCGTAACGGACGGCGAAACGGTTTCGGTCGCGCCGAGCGGAAGTCCGCCGCCTTCTATTTTCCGAATAACGTCTTTTTTCTTTATATACGTTGCGGGAGTCGACAGTTTGATTATGTCGGCTTTCGCGGTGTTAAGGTCGATAACGGCGATATCGATCGCCGAAAAGCCGTCGCCGCGATCGAGGCTCAAGAACCTGTTCACGCTTTTCAGAACGAGCGAACTGTCGAAGCCCGCGCGGAAAAAGTTTTCGATAAGACCTATCGCCTTTTCGCTGAGCCGTTCGGCTTCTTCGCCGCTGCCCATTCCGTCGCAGAGCGCGATCATCATTCGCGAATTTCCGAGCTTGACGAACGAATGAGTGTCGCCGCTCTTTTCGCCCGCCGTTTTCGAGCAACCCGCCACGCCGAACACCACGTCGTACTTCGGACTTTTTTCGAGCATGAGCGCGATAAAACCCGATAAAACCGTGTCGTCTATGCCCGTAACGCGGTAATTCGCGCGCATTATGCGACCGACCGTCTTTTCGATCAGCTTTTTCTCCAAACACTCGGAGCGGATTATAAGCGTAACGCTTTCGCCCGCGACAAGGCTCTGAACGCAACTTATTCCGCAGTAATTCAGTTCTTCGACGAGCGTTTTTTCCTTTTGCCTGTCGAACGGCAGACCCGCGCCCGTCTTTTCCGCCATGTTTTTCATGACGGTAGCTACGCCCGAAAGCTGGCTCGACATGAGTTTACGCGCGCCGGCTTCGCACTCGCTCTGCATTTCAAGGCTTTTGCGCCTGTCTTCTATCTCGTTCGCGGACGCGATGAGTTTGCCGAGATGCACGCACTTTTTCGACACCGCGTCGGGAATATCCGATACGGCGACGTGTCCCTTGCTCCCGATCGCGCCGACCATTTCGCCGAACGACGCGAAAACGCCCGCCGCCGAACATTCGTCCCTGTTCTCGCAGAACTCGCAACATTTGACTTCGAGCGAACCCGCGGGTCTTACGGTTTCGCCGCCGCCGACTATGACTTTCGACATGGCGTCGAAAATATGCGACGAACTCATGAGAGCCGTGCCCAGGTCCGCCCGCGTCTTGTTTATCATAAAGCGCACCGCCGCCCGCTCGTGCGACTCGAACGCGCGGTCTTTCGCGCTCGCAAGAACGCCCGCGGGGATCAGCGCGTAAATAAGTCCGCCAGCCGCAAGCGCGTAGATCTGCATAGCCGCGTCGGAGTAGTCGGACGAAAAGTAAAACTTGAACATAACGTACGCGACGCACCCCGAAAGAGCCGTGAGAATTCTCGGCGCGGTAATGAAAACTCCCGCCACGGCGGCAATGAACACGAAAACGGCTATGCGCGAAACGTCGTAAGAGCCGAGCGCGGACCCGAGAGCCAAGCAAAGCGCGACGGTCAGCGACGCGCCGACTCCCGCAAGATACGCCGTAACGTAGATCGCGAGCGCGGAAACGAGCGTTATCGTCGGGAACGAATAGATATCCGCGCGGCTGAGTCCGAGCCCGACCGCAACGACCACGGCGGCAAGACAGACGAGTTCGGTTTCGAGCAGTTTGTAGCGCAGTTTTTCCGCGATAACGGGTTTAAGCCCCGCGTATGCCGCGTAAGTGAACGCAAGCGTGAGCAGAGCGGACACGACGATCATAAGAACGGTGTAGCCCTGCGTCGCCGCAACGAGAAAAAGTCCCGATTGCGACGCGACCGCGCAGACGGGCATTATGTACGCGCGCGATTTGGGCGCTTTGTCCGTGATAACTCTTGCGGCGACCGTTACCGCCGCGCAGATCAGCGACGAAACAAACGAAAAAAGATCGGCGCGCGCCACGGCTTCGGACGCGACGAAAAGCGGCGCGGTTACGAATACGGGCAGTCCCGCGAAAGTCGCCGCTATGAAAAAGCCCGCCCCGAACGGACGGATGCCGTAGATCTCCGCGAGCGACAGAACGATCTGCACCGCGAACGCAAACAGATACTTCGCCGCAATCAGCGCGATTTTCCGCTTGTCGGTAAAAATAAAAGTGTTTTCGCGCATATAAATTCTCCCGTAAAACCGCTTTTTCGAAAAAAAATTATAACAAAAAAACCGTACAACAATTTGTACGATTTTGGCGCATAAAGTAGAATTTGAGCGTAAAAAATTTGAAAAACGCTTTGCTTTCCGTCATTGCGCGGAGCGTAGCGACAAAGCAATCCACAAAGGCAATACGTACTCCGGATTGCTTCGGCATAAATGCCTCGAAAATGACGAAAGAATTTATGATTTAATTCTTGACGAGTATTTTTATATATTTGTTCGGCATTTCGGTCTGCTCTTTTATATATTTGTCGACTTCGCCGAAAGCTATCTCTTTGCTTACGAGCCGCTCCACCGAAACGGTTTTGTTCGCGAGCATGTTTATCGCGCTCGGAATATTTTTCGCGCCGTTGTTCACGCCGTACAGCGAAAGCTGTTTGCCGAGCAACGGTTTCAGCGACACGTTCAGATCTTCTTCCGTTCCGTCCCAGTCGGCTATTACCGTCTTTCCGCCGCGGCGCACGTATTCGAGCGACTGCGAAAGCGGCAGTTGCGACGACGCGATATGCACCGCCGAGTCCGCCATTCTTCCGCCGGTAAGCGAAAAGATCTTTTTCTGAACGTTGCTGTCCACGCTGTTTACCGTGTAATACACGCCGAGTTCTTCGGCAAGAGCGAGTTTGTCTTCGCGCGTGTCCACAAGGATCGGAACGGCTTGCTGATAAATGGCAACCTGCGCCAGGATAACGCCGACCACGTTCGCGCCGACTATGACGATATGCTCGCCCTTTTCGGGATCTATCTTATTCAGCGCCGCGAGCGACATGGCGATATGGTCTATGAAAACGGCGTCTTCGTCGCGCACTCTGTCGGGCAGTTTGTAAACGTCGTCCGCGCCGACGACCACGAAATCGCGCATGAAACCGTCTTCGTCCACGCCGTAGGTAAGCATTTTTTCGCACTCGTTCTGCTTGCCCGCCTTGCAGTTAGCGCACTGCTTGCAAAAACCGTACGGATCCACCGCCACCCTGTCGCCGCGCACAACGTTAAAAACGTTCTCGCCGACTTCGGTAACCATGCCCACGCACTGCCTGCCGATAATGAGCGGCAATTTGTCCGCGCTCAGCTTTCCTTCGAACACCAATTTATCCGTGGGCGAAATGGTGGAACACGTTATTTTTACTTTAACGCAATTCTCCCCGACGGTCTGACTTTTAAGTTCGTCGCAGCGGATATCGCCCGCTTCATAAACTCTCCACGCTTTCATATTCTCTATTATACCACACTCGGGCCGCAACAGTCAATTCAATTTACGACTGCAAATTTCTGATCAAAGTCCCGTGCGCGAACCCGAGCGCCGACAAAAACAGCCCTTCGTCCACGCTTCCGCTCGCCGCGACCGACGCGCGCGTCGCAAGCAACTTTTCCGCGGAAAGCGCCGCGTTGAGTTTTTCCGCCATGAGAAAACAGAAAGTCGGGTACGGTCCGCCTATTATAACGTCGCCGAAATCGAATATCTTGCAAACGTTCGTCAAAAACTCCGTTATGTTTTCGGTGCGCCGCGAAAATTCTTCTTCGTCCTTTTCCGAGTCGATCTTTTTGAGAACGTCTTTCGACAGCTCTTTTTCGTATTCTTCGCCGCCGAAAAAGCTCAAAAGTCCCAGCTCGCCCGCAACGCCGCCCGCGCCCGAATAGACCTTGCCGCCAAACACGAACGCGCAACTTATGCCGTTGCCGAAATATATGTACGCCGCGTTGTCGATCTCGCGGCAATTCATTTCGGCGATAAGCGCGAGATACGTGTCGTTCGTTATCACGGTCGGAACGCCGAGCGTTTCTTCGAATATCTCCTTTAAGTTGATGCCTTCTTCGAACGCTTTCGAAAAAGCTATCTCGCCGCTGTCCGAACGCTGTTTGCCTACGAGCGCCACGGCGGACACGACGAGTTTCTTATCTTCCGCGTCGCACTTTTCTTTAAGCTCCGACAAAAACCCGACGAGCATTTCTTTCGTGTAAACGCCGTCGCTTGCGGGCAGTTTGTCTATGAAAAGCTCCGTCCCCGCGATATCGAGAACCGACACGTAGCCGTCCGTAAAGTTGAATGCCGCGACCGCGCCCGCCCTACCGTTTATGCGGTAGCGAATGGGTCGCCTGCCCTTGACTTTGGGGTACTCTTCCTTTTTTACGACAAGCAGATCCTTTTCGACAAGCCCGTCGACTATCTTCTCGACGCCCGCGTTCGAAAGCCCCGTTTCTTTTGCGATCTCGGTGCAGGAAAGCGCCGCGCTCTTTCTCAACAGCTTGAAAATAAGCTCGCGGTTTGCCTCGCGTATGTCCTGAGGTACCTTTCCTTTCTCCGCCATACAAAAAACCCGCCTTTACTATATGATAATTATATAATATAGTAAAAACGGGTATTTGTCAAGGTTCTTCGATAAAACCTCATCCGTCGTGTCGGTCGCTATCGCTTTGCGACACGCCACCTTCCCCTAACAGGTGAAGGCTTTTTCTTTTGTCAAGGATAATCTTTAGCGATTTCTCGACTACGCTCGAAATGACAATACTTTGAGATATACCCAAGACGGCGGAGAGTGGTGCATAGGTGGGCAACAGTTGACGCGCAAGCGAGCGGAGTGTACTTTGGCGTACTCGACCGAGCGCGCGCGGCAAACGTAGCCCGCAAATGTGCCGCTATACGCCGCCGTCGTATTATAAGTTCTTAGTCAACTTAGCCTTCACGTCCGCCTTGAATCTCTCGATATACGAGCAGATAAAGTCAACTATGTCCACGTTCTTATCGAGAAGCGGCGTGAGTTCGAGCGCGAACGAAAGTTTTTCGGCGTTGTCTACCGCATGGCTCGCGTAATACGTAGCGTTTGCGCGGCGGCGTCCGTCCGTAGCCAGATCGTATCTCTTTCCGCCGGCTATCTGACTGTCGAACACGCCCAACAGCGCGTTTGCGAGCGAATCGAAGCCCGTAACGTCGAAAGCCGTCTTGTCTTCGTCCAAAAGCCAGTCGAGTCCGCGCCATACTTCGCAACCGTAGATATGCTGAGGCTTGTAGCCTTTCATTTCGCGCAACGCCTTGATCGTCTTGATGACCGTGGCGATATGCGAGTCGTGCTTGTCCGCAAGGTTATGCGTGTAGATAACGTCGGGGCGGGCTGCGTCGAGAACTTTCATAAGGTCTTTTTCGTAGTTCTTGTCGTCCTTGTTCTTCATTTCGGCGCTCGAATATTGCAGCATTACGAGCGCGCCGTAACCGCCGACCATAGCGGCTTTTTTCTGCTCGACCACGCGAACGGCTTTCATCTGCTCGTCGGTGTAGTCGCCGTATCTGCCTTCTCTCGCCGATCCAGCGCCGTCGGTCGCAACGACAGCCGTGAACGAAGCGTCGGGTTTCATAAAGGTCTTGACGATCCCGTCGATAGCCATGATCTCGATATCGTCTTCATGAGCCGAGATCGCCATGTGCGTCGTCTTTTTGAGAGACGCCGCAGCGTCTCCGCCGTCGGGAACGTAAATTTCCGCATTTTTCTTGAAAAATTCTATTTTT
>DBEXQE010000092.1:0-1806 GCA_048167245.1 Christensenellales bacterium
TCAGGATAAGATCTGCAAAATAGCTCACGCAATATCCGTTCCGGACCGCGTGAAGATCTTGCGTTCGATGAACAACTCTACCAAATCCATTGCCGAAATTTCGCAAGAACTGAATATACCGTCGTCGTCGGTAGCGCGTCATATCGACATTTTGGCGGACGCAGAACTTATAATCGTCAAATATCTGCCGGGTCCGAAAGGTCATACGAAATACTGCTCGCCTATCATGATAAACTGCAATTTCAACTTCGTTACCGTAGAAGACGCACAGTCTCCCGAACAGGAATATTCGGTCGAATTGCCCGTAGGATTATTTTCGCACTGTCATATCAAAACTCCGTGCGGAATGGCAGGCAAAGAAGGACCTATCGGAATGTTCGACAATCCGAGAGTGTTTTTCGAACCCGAAAGATTGAACGCCGAATGTATTTGGTTCGATATGGGATTCGTATCGTATAATTTTCCGACCACGCCGATCACTTATCACGAATGTTCGGAAATATCTTTTTCGTTCGAAATATGTTCCGAAACGGTGTATTACAATAACGTTTGGCCGAGCGATATAACGGTTTTTATCAACGACGTCGAAGTAACCACTTTTACGTCGCCCGGAGATTTCGGCGGACGGCGCGGACGCTTTACTCCGCAATATTGGCCGATCACAAACACTCAATTCGGACTTCTGAAAAAAATCACGGTCAACGGACGCGGAGTGTGGGTCGACAACGCGTTCGTTCACAATCACGTTACTTTCGACGACCTGAAACTCTATGACGGTACCGCGATCAAACTCACGATAGGTATAAAAGAAGACGCAAAACACCGCGGCGGCATAAATCTTTTCGGCAAAAACTTCGGAGACTATCCCCAAGCCATTGTTATGACCGTAAAATAAGTTTCGAAAAAATACTCTCCGCAACAAAAAAACCGTCGCAACAGTGCGGCGGTCTTTTTGCTTTCGCGCATCTTATCTTCGTAATGCGATAGATCAAGCTACGTCATCTTCAAAACCACATAATAAACTCTGCAAACCCGTCAAGCGGTTACCGTCTTGGAAAATTGTATATCGGTTATATAAATAGTCGTATTCACGACTTTGTTATTACGCCGCAATTTCCAGAAAAAATTAAAATAGCTACTTTCTTTGAGAAATTCGCTCGAATAATAATTGCTCAGAGTAGCATTTGCAACTATTTCCGTTTCTTCGTCATCGACATTGGCGGGTTTAGTCAACGACGTAAACGCACCCGTTCCGAGAAAAAAGTATTCATCGGTTTCACCGATTTCAGCGGCAATCAAAGCTTTAACGGTTACTTGATCGTAATCCGTAGTATCAAACCAAGCGGGTCTTTTTATTTTTATACCGAAATACATATCTTTACCGTCCAAATCCTGCCCGTGTTCCATTCGGAAAGATATTGCCTGCTTGCCGTTATAATTCACTACTTTCAAATCAAGCGTATTACTGTCGCGAACGATTATCTGCGACATATCTATACTGTCGAAATTCACAAGCTGTCCTTCGGGCAAGTTCACCGTAACGCTTACCGACAAATCGGTTTCGGCGTATCCGTCCTTGTCGACGACTATATCGAGCGTTCCGCTTGCTTTGGGTTCGAAATTCGCAAGATCCGTGATTTGCGTTTTCGTTCCGCCGCTCTGAGTATAATACGCGCTCTTGATTTCTTCCGCCGTCAATCCGAGTCCTTGCGCAACGTCCAACTTATTGCCTTTTTCGACCGTTTTTCCGAAAGATATATCGGTAATAAGGAAAATAGCTTTTACGGTTGCGTCTGTTTTCGACTT
>DBEXQE010000093.1:0-5284 GCA_048167245.1 Christensenellales bacterium
TTCAAAGGAGTGAAGGCAGTGGCAAGAATAGCCGGTATCGATTTGCCGAGAGAGAAGCGCGTAGAGATCGGGCTTACTTACATTTACGGCATCGGAAGACCCATGTCAAACAAGATTTTGGCGGAAACAAACGTTAATCCCGACACGCGTGTCAAGGATCTGACGGAAGAAGAAGTCGGAAGACTCAGAAATTATATAGAAAAGAACGTTCGCGTGGAAGGCGATCTCCACAGAGAAGTCGCGCTGAATATCAAGCGCCTTATGGAAATCGGTTGCTACCGCGGAGTAAGACACCGTAAAGGTTTGCCCGTTCGCGGACAAAGCACGAAGCAGAACGCCCGCACGCGCAAAGGTCCCAAACGCACTGTGGGACGCTCTAAGGCGAAGAAGTAGGAGGAGCTGACGGATCATGGCAGTTAAGAAAACGACCACGCGTAAAAGCAGGGTAACAAAGAACATAGACAAAGGACAAGTCCACATTCAGGCTTCGTTCAACAATACGCTCATCACCGTAACGGACGAACAGGGCAACGCCATATCGGCTTGCAGCGCGGGCGCGCTCGGTTTCCGCGGAAGCCGTAAGAGCACTCCGTTCGCGGCTCAGGCGGCAAGCGAAAAAGCGGCTCTCGCGGCAAAAGAACACGGACTCAAAACGGTAGAAGTTTTCGTAAAAGGTCCCGGTTCCGGACGCGAATCGGCTGTCCGCGCTCTCGAAGTTGCGGGACTTACGGTAACGTCGATAACCGACGTTTCGCCCATTCCGCACAACGGTTGCAGACCGCCCAAACGCAGAAGAGTATAAGGAGATAACGTAAAATGGCAAAATATACTTGTGCAGATTGCAGACAGTGCAGACGCGAAGGGCAGAAACTTTTCCTTAAAGGCGAGCGTTGCACGACCAAAAAGTGCGCTATGGAGCGTCGTCCGGTAGCTCCCGGACCGCACGCGGCAGGCAGAAGAAAGCCGTCCGAATACAGCGTACAGCTTCGCGAAAAGCAAAAGGCAAAGCGCGCTTACGGTTTGCTCGAAAAGCAGTTCAGAAGCTATTACGAAGAAGCCGAGAGAATGAAAGGCGTTACGGGCGAGAACATGCTTATTTTGCTCGAACGCAGACTCGATAACGTAGTTTACCGCATGGGCATCGGGTCGTCGCGCGCTCAGAGCCGCCAGATAGTAAATCACGGTCATATCACCGTGAACGGCAAGCGCGTGGATATTCCGTCGTACCAGGTAAAGAAAGGCGACGTTATAGCGATAAAAGAGAACAAAAAAGACAACGAAATGTTCAAAGAACTCAAAGGCGCGAAAATCGTTATGCCCAAATGGGTAGAATTCGACACCGAGTCGTTCGTCGGAAAAGTCATCGACAACCCTCAGCGCGAGGATATCGACTTGAACATCAACGAACAGCTTATAATCGAGTTGTATTCAAAGTAATAGGATAGGGCATAGTCAACGATTTATATTTCAAGGAGATTTAATCTAATATGATGGAAATAGAAAAGCCGAGAATTACTTTGGAAGAAAGCGCGGATCTGCGCGTCGGAAAGTTCGTAGTCGAACCTTTGGAACGCGGTTACGGCATAACGCTCGGCAACGCATTGAGACGCGTACTTCTGTCGGCGCTTCCCGGAGCGGCAGTAACGGGCATAAGGATCGAGGGCGTAAATCACGAATTTTCGACCGTCAAAGGCGTAAAGGAAGACGTTGCGGAAATAATTCTGAATCTCAAAGGGCTTAACTTAAAGGCGAATTACGCCGACAAGACGCTCAAAAAGGTTCTGAAAATAGAGCGTACGAAACCCGGAGTAGTTACGGCGGCAGACATCGAGATAGACCCCGAAGTCGAGATCCTTAACCCCGATATGTATATCTGCACCATCGACGAAGGCGGCAAGCTGAACGCCGAGTTGTGGGTCGGCAAAGGCAGGGGCTACGTCGTTGCCGAAAAGAACAAGGACAGCAGTCAGCCTATCGGGTTTATTCCGATCGACTCGATATTCACGCCGGTCAAGTCCGCAAGTTACAGCGTCGAAAGCACGCGCGTAGGTCAGAATATCGACTACGACAAACTTACGGTAGACCTTAAAACGGACGGCAGTCTGTCCGCGAGAGACGTTCTTTCTCTTGCGGCAAAGGCGATAGAAGATCATATCCGCCTGTTTGTAAATCTTTCCGACACGATCTCGGGTATGGACATACTCGTTTCGCGCGAAGAAGACAAACAGCAGAAAGTTCTGGAAATGAATATCGAAGATATGGATCTTTCGGTCCGCAGTTATAACTGCTTGAAGCGCGCGGGTATCCATACGGTGGAAGATCTGACCAAGCGCAGCGAAGACGATATGCTCAAAGTGCGCAATCTCGGAAGAAAGTCGCTCGACGAGGTCATAAACAAGCTCCAAAGTTACGGGCTTGACCTGAAAAAAACAGAGGATTAAGGAGTAATCACAACAATGGATCAGAGAAAATTGGGTAAACCCACCGATCAGCGCGAGGCGCTGCTTAGAAATCAGGTAACCGAGTTGCTTTGGAACGGAAAAATAGACACGACTTTGGCGCGCGCCAAGGAAGTAAGCCGTCTTGCGGACAAAATCATCACTCTCGCGATCGATACGTATACCGATACAGTCAAGAAAGTAGAAACGCGCATCAAGCACGAGAAGTCCAAGGACAAGAAAGGCGTCGTTACCGAAACTCAGAAAGAAGTTAAGGTAGAGATCATAAACGACGGTCCGAAGAAGCTCGCCGCTCGCCGTAAGATAATGGCGCAGGTGTACGACGTTCAGGAGCAGAGAAAGGAAAAGGAAACCGCCGCCGCTTTCAGGGGCAGAACGGAACATATCCAACATCCGCTTTTGGAAAAGATTTTCAACGAATACGCTCCGCGTTACGCAAAACGCGCCGAAGACGTAGGGACCAAGGGCGGCTATACGCGCGTTCTTAAAATGGGTTTCCGCCGCGGCGACAGCGCGGAAAAAGCGCTCATCGAGTTGGTATAACTTTAATTAAAATTTCAGACGTGAAAAAAACCGTTGCATATTAGCAACGGTTTTTTGTTATGTGTTCGGATATTTTTTACAGTACAAGGCTCGGGGCGGTGTAGACTCTTGCGGCGAGTTCGGTGTTCAGAGCGTACAAACCGTGAGCGTCCTTGCCGAAGATCTGCATTTTTTTGATAAGGTCGTCCGCGTTCTTTTCTTCTTCGCCCTGTTCTTTTACGAACCAATCGAGAAATTGGAGCGTGCGGAAATCTTTTACCTTGTTTGCCGCGTCGTAGATCGCGTTGATAAGGCTCGTTACGTATTTTTCATGTTCCAGACCCTTTTCGAGAGCCGACATATTCGACGTGTATTTTACGTCGGGCTTGTCGATGGCTTCGAGCGTTACTTTCTCGCCGTTGTTCGACAGGAACTGCATCATGAGCAATGCGTGGTCGCGTTCTTCCTGCGCCTGCACCTTGTACCAGTTCGCAAAGCCGTCGAGACCGACTTCGGTGTAGTAGTTCGAGAAGTCAAGATAAAGATAAGCGGAATAAAATTCCTTGTTTACCTGATCGTTCAAGAGCTTATAAACTTTTTCGTCCATTTTTTTATCCTCCGTTAAAATGAATTCAGATCATATATAATTATAGCGATTTTGCGGAATATATCAAGCGTTTGAGACGGGTATACGAAATTTTATTCGTCGATATCTTCGGAAGCATCGTTTTCCGTTTTGTCGGGAACTTTATTTTTTTTAACGTGTCGATAAGAATTTCGGTATCTGCTGCCGCGCGTACTCTCCCAGCGGATCTTGCCTATTGCGGAAAGCGTGAACATAGTCCCGCCGACGCCCGCGAACACGACGCCGAAAATAAAGAATACGACGGTCGTTATAGCGTCGTCTTTCACTTTGCTCGGGTCTTTTTTGTTATAGCGTACCGTTATCGTGTCGCCGACCAACGGACAGATACTGACGCTTTGACCGTACGAGCGTTCATGTTCGTAGGTTACGCCGTCCACTTCGTAAGCGTACGTGGGCACGCCGAGCAGATCGCCGTCGTCGTCCTTGTACGTACGGACCGAAATGACGGTAGCCGTCGTTTTGGCGTATCCTATGCCGCCGAAAAGCGACTTGAAACCCATAAACAACATAAACACGCCCGCTATGAAGAATATCCCGAACGCTATGTAGACGAGCAACGGATTTTTAAGTTTCGCCATTTCGGTCATTTCCTTTACGCTTTTTTATAAGGTGCAGAGAAAAATAGTATATTTCGCGGAACATATTGAAAAAGCCGAACACGATAAACAGCGCGCCGAGCGTTCCGAACAGCACGCTACCGAACGCAAGCGGTCCGCTCATCATCGCTTCCCACAGCGTAAATCCGCCCGCGCGCATAAGGAGCATGCACATTCCGATACCGAAGAACGCGAATATTCCGCCGAAAACGATCGGTATAAATACGTTGGAGTTTTTCAGTACGTTCACCAAAAACGCGACCGCGCCGCCGCCTAAGAAAATCACCGAAACTATCAGAAGCCCGATATCGCCCGAGCCGCTCGAAGTTATTTCCGGGTTGTATTTATTGTAGTAGACGATGGTCGTTTTGCCTTCGCGGAAGTTTACGCCGCTGAATATCCCCGTGTCGTTGTAGACGTACGGGTTGCCTTCTTCGTCGTAATAGACGTAGGCGAGCGTGTACTCGTCGTCCGTGCCGCTGACACGAACGGGCATTACGGTCGCCGTGGTTTCCACGAAGTTGCCGTTATTCACCGTGCGGTTCTCTTTGCCGTAAAGCCACAGCGTAAGCGACGCCACCGCGGAGCATATCAGCAATATCACGAGACCTATTATAAAATTTTGTTTCGAAAATCCGCCGCGCGTTTCGAGTTTGGCTTCGTATTCGATAAGTTTTACGTCGCGTTCGAACTCTCTTTCGCGCCGTTTTTCTTCGGGCGTTTTAACGCGTTTGGGCTTTTTGTCGTACTTTGTTTTGACTTTCTCGTAAGCGTCGGTGCTTTCCTTGACCGATTTTTCGTAGTTCTCGGCGTCGCGGTGCCGCCCGATCTTGCGCATGAATTTGCCCCAACCGCCGAAACCCGACATAAGCAGGATAACGCTGAATATGCCGTAGATCATAAACGTAGGGGCTATCGTTGCGATCGCCGTGAGAATATTTTCGGAATATTTGAAGTTATAAATTACAAACGCGAGAAAATAGAGCGTGAACAGCCCCACGAGCGTACCTAAAACTATCGCCGCCGCTTTGTTCTTTTTCATGATTATATTATATTAAATT
>DBEXQE010000094.1:0-4033 GCA_048167245.1 Christensenellales bacterium
CGGCGGAAGTCAGCCTGCCCGAAAAGTCTACAAACGGACGAATTTTAACTTTCTTATATCCTACGTCATCGTCGCAAGGGTTTATGCCGAGCGCATACTTGAACATCCACTCTCCGCACGAACCGAGCGAATAATGATTGAACGAGTTCATTCCCACGTCGCCGAATCCGTTTTCGAGAGTATAACTGTTCCATCTCTCCCAAATCGTAGTAGCACCGTTTACTATGCTGTACCCCCAACCGGGATACGTGCGGTCAGTAAGAATTTTATACGCAAGGGCGCTCTCTCCTATCTCGCACAATGTAGGAAGCAAAAACTTTACGCCTAAAAATCCGGTGGTCAAGTGGTCGTCGGCGGCGTGGATCTTACGCAGGAGATGCGGCTTTATCTCGTCCCCGCTCATAAGCCCGAAAGAGTAAGCAAGCAAATATACCGTTTGGGAATCGCTCTTTATAATGCCTTTTCCGTCCACAAAAGCATTTCCGAACGCTTCTTTTATTTTTCCGTAAAGCCGAGTGAATTCTTTTTCTTCTTTATCTTTAAGCACTCCGCAAGCATACGCGACGTTACGTGCGGAATAAGCGAAATAAAGCGTCGCTATTACGGACAAGTCGCTGACGTCGTTCACATTGAGCCAATCTCCGTAATGTTCGTTGCCGTCTCTTATATAATTGTCGCTCGTGTCTTCACAGTAGCGTACAAACGCTTTCATCGCCGACAAATTATCGGTAAGAACGCGTATATCGCCGTAAGTCTTATAATGCTCGACGGGAATAACGGTGATCGCATCTGCCCAGCCTGCGCTTATAAATTGGATCTCCTCGATATAATCGCTGTGGTGAGGCACTACCGGAGCTATTGCGGGGATCGCGCCGTTGCCGAGCTGAGCGTCGCGCATATCGCAAATGTACTTCTCGTAAAACGCCTTGCAGTCCATATTAAACATAGCCGTTCCCACGAAGATCTGCGCGTCGCCCGTCCAACCGAGCCGCTCGTCGCGTTGCGGGCAATCGGTCGGAACGGACAGGAAATTACCGCGCTGTCCCCAAACGATATTCTCGTACAGTTTGTTTACGATCTCGTCCGAACACTTAAAATATCCGGTCTTTTTAAGGTCGGTATACATGACCTCGCCCTTGATATCCGTTATCTCGGCATTGCCTTCTATCTTTATATCGGCATAGCGGAAACCGTGAAAAGTGAAAAGCGGTCTGAACTTTTCCTCACCTTCGCCGGAGAGAATAAACTCGTCGGTCGCCCTTGCCATACGCAGATTGGCGGTATAAATACTGCCGTCTTTTTCAAGCATTTCGCCGTGGCGCACCGTTATTTTCGTACCGCGCTCGCCCCTTACGGTAAGCGCTATAACGCCCGCCATATTCTGAGAAAAATCATATATAAGACGGCCTTGCGAATCGCGGCGCAAAAATTTCGGTTCGAGAATATGCTTTACGGTTATAACGGGCGCACGCTGTTTGTCGACGTAACGACGAAAATAGCTAAATCCGTCCCCGCCGATCGTTCCCTTTCCTACGTTCACGTCCGCCCAACCCGAATCGTCGTATCCGAAAACGGAAAAATCTCCGAGCGACAGTCTGTGATCCACGCACTCGCCCATATAAATATCACTGTGCCGTATTTCGCCGGCACACGCTTTCCATGTATTGTCGGTAGCTATTTTTTCGACCGTTCCGTCCGAATATTCCATAATAAGTTCGGCGCCGACGGCTATCTTATCCGACCAGCAGTTGCGCTCCATTCTGTTGCCGACGCATCCGACCGCCCAACCGTCGCCCGCCACAAGCCCCAAAGCATTGTTTTGTTTCAGCTTGTCGGTTACGTCGAACGTAACGAGAGGCAACCGCTTGCGGTAGTCTGCAAACCCGGGCGAAAGATAGTCGTTCGCTACCGGCAAGCCGTTCAGATACGCCTTGACTACGCCCATAGCCCCGACGTTCAAAATAGCTTTTTTAACTTTTTTCCGAATCGAAAATTCCTTTCGAAAATACGGACAGGGACTGCCGTGATCCGCAAATTCACTCTTTTTATAGTATTCGTACACCCTGCCGCCGCGAGCTATCTCGACGGTTTCGCACTCCTGCGTTTCGAAATTGATCCAATCTGCTTGAAACAACAAAGCCGTGTTCTCCCCCTTGTTTATTTTTGCCAAAGGCAAATTTATCCTTTGTGGACCCAGACTGTCATATCGCTGTCTTCGCGGTTGGCGAACGCAAAGTACGGTATGAATTTGAGCGTTACGCTCTGCGTCTCGAATGAGTCGGCATACAGCGGCGCATTCTTCCGAGAGACCTTTCTCTTACCGTTCACGCAAAACGTTTGCAATCCGTAAACTCCATTATATTCGGCAGTAAAATTCTTTTCGCTTCCGCGAACGTATACCGAATACAAGTCGGGACCGTTGTCGATCTCTTCGAGACAGTACACAACGGGACCGTTAACGAGACATACTTTTCCCGCCAAATCGCGCACGTGCGGATTAGCCTCGATAAACTTAGGCGCAAAATCGATTCGAAGCGTTAAAGAGAAGTTCTCGGAAACGTCTACCTTAGCGTAGCCGTTTTCGACCTTTGCCGAAATCTTTTTGCCGTCTGACTCAAAACAGTACTTTTTGCACCAAGCGGGAATACGTACGAAAAGTTTTTTATAACCGTACCCATTACCCCTTATTTTGACCGTCTTTTCGTTAGGGTAATCCGTCTCTACACTCAAACCGTCGAACGTAGAAGATATATACTGATTTATATATACGCCGTATTGAGTTTCGGTATATATAACGTTTGCAAGCGAAGCTATGAAGCGGTTCAGGTTCGGCGGACAGCACGAGCAATCAAACATCTCGCGGCGCTTCCAAAGGGGCAGTACGGGTCTGCGCGCCTCGACCACCGCGGTTTCCTGTCCTTGTTCTGTGCGGCAAATCTCGAGCGGGTTTTCGTAGAAAAAACTTTTTCCGTCGAGCGAAGTCGACGAGAGCAGAACGTTATACATAACTCGCTCGATAACGTCGGCGTACTTTCCGTCTACATTCAACTCGTTAAGTCTCATGCAAAACATTATGAGCCCTATGCCCGCGCACGTCTCGGCATACGCCGTGAGCGAAGGCAAGTCGTAACCCGTCGTAAACGCCTCTCCGAGACGCGTCGAGCCTATGCCGCCCGTTATATACAATTTTTGCGTCGTTATATTGTCGAACAAACGTTTGCACGCTTCTTCGAGTTCACTGTCCCCGCTTACGTTTGCCATGTCCGCCATGGCAGAGTAATAGTACATAGCGCGAACGGCATGACCCTCCGCCTCGACGAGCGCTCTTGCCGGAGCGTTGTCCTGAAAGGTTTGTAAAGTTCCGCCCGTAGTATCCTTGCCGTTGTTTCCGCGAGTGTTTATAAAATAATCTGCCAAAACGCGGTATTTATCTTTTCCCGTATGGCGGTATAGCTTATAAAGAGCAAGTTCTATGTCCTCGTGTCCGCACGTCGCAAAGCCGGCGCTCTTATCCGTAAGAAAAACTTTTTCTATAAGATCGGCGTAACGCTCCGCGAGTCCCAAAAGATCGCTTTTACCCAAGTACTTATCGTAGGCTACGGCAGCTTCCATTATATGCCCCGCGCAGTAAAGCTCGTGATCGTTACGACGCTTAAACACCTCGGTCGGTTCTTTTTGCTGAAAATAAGAATTGAAGTATCCGTCGGCGCGCTGATGTTTTACCATTGACGCTATAAGCTCGTCGCAAAAAGCAACGAGATCGGCATACTTCGGATTATTCCCGCGAGCTATGTACGCCACGGCCTCGATCCACTTTGCCACGTCGGAATCGTAGAACACGTGAACGTCTCCGCCCGAAAAACGCACGGCGTCGAAACGCCCCGAATCCTCAAAACGCTTTTGCACGGCGTATATGCTTACGGACGAATTGAGCTCTGCTCTTCTTTTCCAAAAACCGTCGGCAAGACCGACTCTGTCGAACGGAACGTTAGAAACTTTCATTATTTTCGGATCTCTCTTTCGGTTTTTCTTA
>DBEXQE010000095.1:0-4226 GCA_048167245.1 Christensenellales bacterium
GTAACGCAAGCCCGACGTATAAAAATATAGACCCGACCGTTTCGGAAAGCATGAAAATATCTCTGAGCGGAAGCAGTATTATCAGCGCAGTCATCTGCAAAACGGTTTTGATTTTACCGAGTTTATCCGCGGCAAGCACCACGTTTCTCGATGCCGCGACGATCCTGAATCCCGAGACGAATAATTCTCTGCACAGAATTATCATAGCGCAGACGGCGATCAGGATCTGATCGAGCGGAGTTAACGAACCGAGCGTAAGCGATATGCCGATAAGCGCGCATGCGACGAGCATTTTATCGGCTATCGGGTCGAGAAACTTTCCGAGATTCGTAACCATATTGTACTTTCTCGCGATATGCCCGTCGAGAAAATCTGTAAAGCTCGCGATCATAAATACCGCCAGCGCGCCGAAACGCATGTATTTATACGGCAAAAAGAACAAAACGATAAATACGGGAATTAAAAAAATTCTCAGAAAAGTAAGTTTGGTAGGCAAATTTATCCCGTTTCGTTTTTCTTCGTTTGTTGTTTTTTCTTCACTCATTCAACTATTTCTCCGATCAGATCGTATTCGTCATACCCCGTTATCTTAACGTCGTAAAACGTTCCCACGTCCGCAAATTCGCCCGTAAAATAGACTACGGTGTCGATCTCGGGCGCGTTATACTGCGTTCTCCCGACAAACATATTCCTGTCGAAATCGATCGACTCGTAAAGGACTTTAAGCGTTTTACCCACGAGAGCCTTGTTTTTCTCCATGCGGATCTTCTTATATAACTCTCCGAGTTTTTCGACGCGCTCGGCTTTCACTTCGTTCGGGACTTTGTTTTTGAGTTTGAAAGACGGCGTATCTTCTTCGTCGCTGTACGCGAATATTCCCACGTTATCCAATTTGTATTCCGACAGAAAATCATACAGATTATCGAAATTTTCTTGATCTTCGCCCGGAAAACCGACCATAAAAGTCGTACGCACCGCGATATGATTTTTACATTCCGAAATCCTTTGCAACAGTTTTTTCAGATCGTTCCCGTTTCCGCGACGGTTCATGAGTTTAAGGATCTTATCGTCCGCGTGCTGCATGGGAATATCTATGTATTTAGCTATTTTATCGTTGCCGTCGATCTCGCGGATCAGTTCTTCGGTAACAAGTTCGGGATAACAATACATAAGCCGTATCCAGGTGAAATCGAGTTCGGAAAGTTTTCTCAGCAGCGGAACGAGTCTGTATTCGCCGTACAAGTCTATTCCGTAACGCGTTACGTCCTGTGCGACGAGAATAAGTTCCTTTACCCCGCTTTGTTCGAGCATCTTCGCTTCGTTTATAAGCGACTCTTCCGACCGCGACGTGTATTTTCCGCGTATTGACGGGATGGTGCAGAAAGTGCAACGGTTGTCGCAACCGTCCGAAATTTTCAGAAACGCATAGTGCGTCGGAGTAGACAAAAATCTGTCGGAGCGATCGAACTTATCGCATACGGGAATATAATTCTTGTTGCCGTTGTACAGATTTTCGATCGTCTGCGGCAACGAGTAATAATTTTCAGTTCCCAGGAAAGCGTCTACTTCGGGCAAACCGTCTTTCAGTTCCGAAAGGTACTTTTGGGGCAAACACCCCGTAACTATAAGTTTTTCGAGTTTGTTTTTTTTGTATTCCGCCGCCGCAAGAATTGTATCGATCGCCTCCGCGCGCGCAGATCCTATAAAAGCGCACGTATTCACGATAATTATCTGCGCCTCGGAATAGTCCGAAACAAGGTCGTATCCCGCATTGTTCAGCGAAAACAACATTTTTTCGGTATCCACCCTGTTCTTATCGCATCCGAGCGAAATTACGGCTACGCTTTTTCTCATATTTCCTCGCCGAACATTTCTTTATACTGTTCTCTCGAAATATAGATCTGACGCGGTTTGGCGCCTTCGGAAGGACCGACGAACTTATGCATTTCCATTTGATCCATAATTCTTGCGGCGCGAGCATAGCCGACCGCAAAACGCCGCTGAATAAACGTAGTAGAAGCAGTTCCGGTTTCGATAACGAGCTTCAATACGTTCTGCATGAGCGGATCGAATTCGCTTTCTTCTTCGTCGGCAGACTGATCGGGAGTTTCGTCCTTGACTTCGAGCGATTTAAGGAATTCCTCGTCGAAATCGGCTTCGTTGTTTTCGCGCACGTAATCGACCACCGCGGTTACTTCTTCGTTCGAAATAAACGCACCCTGCAAACGTCTCGGTTCGTCGAAACCGAGCGGAGCGTACAGCATATCGCCGCGACCGAGCAAAGTTTCCGCGCCGTACTGATCGAGAATAGTCGTGGAGTCTACGCCGCTCTTGACCGAGAACGCGATACGACTAGGCAAGTTTGCTTTTATAGTACCCGTTATAACGTTGACCGACGGACGCTGAGTTGCCAAAATCAGATGAATACCGGCGGCGCGCGCTTTCTGCGCCAGACTCATGATCTTGTCTTCCAGATCTTTTTTGCTTACGTCGTTCGAGATCATCAAATCGGCAAGCTCGTCCACTATAAGCACAATATACGGGAGCTTTTCTTCTTCGCCGCTCTTGACCGCGTCGAGCTTGTTATATTCCTGAATATTGCGGACTATAGGCTTGGAAAACAGCTTATAACGCTCTTCCATTTTGTTTTTCATATACTTGAAAGCGTTGAACGCCTCTTTCGCGTCCGTAATGATTTTCGCGCCGAGCAGGTGCGGCATATTGCGGTATACCGAAAACTCGACCTGTTTGGGATCGACGAGAATGATGCGCACGTCTTCCGGCGACGACTTGTAGAGCAGACTTACTATAATTGAGTTAAGGCAAACGCTCTTACCCGTACCTGTTGCGCCGGCTACGAGCAAATGCGGCATTTTGTCGAGCGCGCACAGAATATTCGAACCGGCAATGTCCTTTCCTACCGCAACGGTCAAAGGCGACGACGCGCTTGCGAATTCTTTCGTGTTTATAACGTCGCGCAACGAAACTATATCGACGATATTGTTCGGCACTTCGACGCCGACAGCCCTTTTACCGGGTATAGGCGTTTCGATGCGGATACTGCCGTTCACGGCGAGATTGTATTCTATATCCTGAACGTACTGCCCTATTCTCTTTACGGGAATTCCGGGCGGCATTTCGAGCTCGTAGCGCGTTACGGTAGGTCCGCGCGTGATCGCGCTGACGGTCGCGGGAAGTTTCAGACCGCGCAACGTTTCTTCCAACAGTTTAGCTTTTTCGACGCTGTCGTCCGCGCCCGCGTCGTACGAACTCGGAGCGGAACTCAAAAGCTCCATAGGCGGCGGATTGTACTTTTGCCTGCGTTTCTTTTTGATTTTCGGCGGAATGTCTTCCGCGCTCTTTTGAGCGTAATCGTCAAGCCCTATCTGCCCGTCGATCGGAGATTTGCGCGTTTTCGGTTTATCTTCTTTCTTGTGAACGGTAAATTCGATCGGCTGATCGAAATCGGGTTCGTCTTCGACTTCGTTGTAATATCCCGTATGGTCGTCGTCGTTGCTGTAACTCGTTTCGCTCAGATCTATAACGTCGTCGTCGAACGCGCCTCGGTAATCTTCCGACGGCAATTCGTCGGGCGTTTCGTCGAACGGCTCCCGTCCGCTTGCAAGATCCGTTTTGTTTTCGGAAGTTTCTCGCGTCGCATCGCCGGTATACAGCGCGTCGTATTTGCTTTCCAGATCGTCGTACGCGCTGCGCGGAGTCTCGGGCTTTGCTACGGGCGGAATTTCGGGAGCTTTTTCGGGACCCGAGTTTCCCTTATTGAAATAGTCGCCGTTGACTATCGGAGCGGGTCTTACTTCCTGCGTTTTCTGCTCGTCGAAAGAACCGTTACCGTTAGTAAAATTATAATTTTTATTCGGCAAGATCTGCGTAGGCTCTACGCGTCTTTTATCGAAATTGTCTATGCGCGGATAAGCGCTTGCCGAGTTCTGCTCGCGAAGCGGCGTATCTTTCGTAAGCGGAGCGTTCGTTTCCGCTATTTCTTGCGAACGCGCGTCTCCGTTTATTATATATCCCCCGACGTAATCACCCGAAATATCCTTTTGCGGCGGATACGGTATCGGTTTGAGTCCCGGAATATCTTGAAGATGCAACACCTTGGGCGGCTTTTTCTTTTCCGCTTCCTTATTTTATTCGCCCGTTCTTATTTAGGGCACTCCGAAAACGTGCGGCGGTATAATTACCCGTCGTAAATCGCAGTCGTAGCT
>DBEXQE010000096.1:0-3365 GCA_048167245.1 Christensenellales bacterium
ATTTCGAGCGTAGTCGAGAAATCGCTTAAAATTAACTTTGTAATTTTGCTTAACTGTTCTTGTCCTTAAAAAGGTTTTGCCTACTTTTCTAAAAAGTAGGGCATTGGGTGGCACGACGCGGCGGCTTGCCGCAAAATAGCAACGGTGTTGCTATTTTAGCCAAAGTGCGGCGCAAGCTGTGCTTGCGACAGACTCGGGGACAGTTGCAAGCCCCCGGCGGCTTTTTTGCTCCACTTTTTTTGCAGCGGTAAAAAAGTGGAAAATTCATTTCTTGCTTCCGGTCGTTTCAAGATCGCTCTTATAGCTGTATTTCAACGCGTCTTCTTCCTTTGCGCGCCGAACCGCCATTTCCAGAAGTCTGTCGATAAGCCGATCGAATTTTATTTCTTCCCCCGCGCCCGTAAAAAGATAATTCGAAAGCGCGCCGGGGATAGTGTTTATTTCGTTTATAAACAGCTCGCCGTCTTTCATCAGAAAATCGACTCTCGCAACGCCTTCGCAACCTATCGTCGAAAAAGCGTCTTTTGCCATGGCGCGCACCCTATCGCGCATTTCGGGCTCGATCTCCGCGGGGAATTTTCTTCCGCCGCCCTTTATCTTCTTCGTGTACTTGTCGTCGTAGGTCAGAAATTCCGTCCAACCCACGGGCTGTTCTATCTCGGACGCCACGGAGTTTTTCCCGCGCCCCAGCACGGCGCAGTTAAGCTCCGAGAAATCTTCGAGCGCGTTTTCTATAAGGACGCTGTTGTCCCAGCTCAGCGCGACGTCGACCGCGGCGAAAAGCTGTTCGAAATCGCGGACGATCGATATCCCTATGCTGCTGCCGAGATTCGACGGCTTGACGATAAGCGGAAACCTTAAAGTGCTCTTTATTTTTTCCGTCAGAGAAAACATTTCGTTTTCGTACTCGTTCTTCGTAAACGAAACGAACGGCAGAACGGGAAGTCCCGCCTGCAAAAACAGACGCTTCATCGTTATTTTGTCCATGCCTACAGCCGACGCGCGCACGCCCGACCCCGTGAACGGCACGTCGCACAGTTTCAGAAGTCCCTGCAAACTGCCGTCTTCGCCGTTCAAACCGTGATTGCAAAGTAGCGCCGCGTCAATCTTAAACAGCTTTCTCCCGCTTTTCGAGCGCAGATACGGACTTGCGGGACGCATATGCACTTGCTTGCCGCCATCGGTATCTCCGCGCCGATACGTGTTTATATCCGTAAATTTTTTACCCGTCAGCCAAACGCCGCGCGGGTCTATGTATACGGGAAAGACGGTATGCTCTTTGCTTACCGCCTTTATCGCCTGCATCCCCGTTATTACGCTTATATTGTGTTCGCAAGATTTTCCGCCGAAAAATACAGCTACGTTCATAAAACAAACCGACCTGCCGCAAATATGTATTTCGCGCGAAAGAAATTCGTCCTTTTTGCGCGCGATATTCCATTATATGCTTTTCAGAAGGTTTGCGTTCAATTCGTTTTGCGAAATAAGTTCGCTCTCGGAAAACGCTATGAGTAGCGTATACATAAGTATCGTGTACGGGTAAAAGAACATAACGTCGAGCAGAGAATTGCCGACTATCATCAGCACGCCGAGCATCGCGAAACTGCGAGTTTCTTTCGGACTTGCGCAACACGTGAGCGCCAAAATAACGTTGTGCGCCACGTACAGAGCAATACCTATGATCCCGCCGACCACAAGGAACTGGAACACGTTGTTATGATAGCGGAGTATGAATAACTTCGTAAGGTCGTCGTTGTACGCGTTCTGAGTTACCCTGTCCACTATGCCGACGCCCGTTATGGGACTCGTTAAAAATCTCTTGATGCCGTGTTCCCATATCTCGACGCGCCCGTTGTCATCGAATCCCTTTTCGATATAAAAAGCCATCAGCTGAGAAAACTTTTCCCAGTGCGTCGTTACGAGCGCAATACCGATCACGGCTACGACGGCGGCGAAAATCAAGATCTGATACCGTCCCCACTTCCTGTTGCGGAAACATGCGTACACGCCCCCGCCTATGACGAGCGGCACCGCCAACACGAGCGACGCGCGCGCAAACGTGAACACGATCGCGACGGTCTGCAACGCAAGAAGCAGACAGAA
The DNA here is from genome assembly GCA_048167245.1 of Christensenellales bacterium. Taxonomy (GTDB): domain Bacteria; phylum Bacillota; class Clostridia; order Christensenellales; family Pumilibacteraceae; genus RACS-047. Next base: position 2,104 of record DBEXQE010000096.1, read on the forward strand.
CACGACGGAGCGCTTGTCCGTCGCCATAAAATACAGCGTGAACGGCATTCCGATAAGTATCATTATGCCCGCGCTGTTGCTTATTCCGAAACCGAGCATTATGTAATTCTTTCCGAGCGTTTCGCGCAACACGTCGTTCCATATGTACAGATGCGCAAGTTCTATGCAGACGACGAGCGACATCGTTATCATCGTTTTGGCTATGTACGGAAAATCTTCCTTTTTGACGAACGAGCCGAACAGCAATATACCGCCCAGGAAAAAGACCGACAGCGCAAGCCCGACGAGCATGCTTTTGGGCGTGTATATCGGCGAAAAAACACCGCCGAAAGTCAGCGCTACGCTTATGCAGACAAGCCCCCAAAAATTAGGCGTTATGCGGACTTTCAGACCCTTTTTTATAAACGCGTAGACAAGTCCCGCGATTATAGCCGCGCCGAGTATGCAGAAAATAACGATATTGCCCGTCTTTGCGACCGACATATCGCCGAAATACGTCGAGCGTTTCGACGACAGGTTGAACACTATCATAACGATCGGCGGCAGACACGCGCGCATCGGGATCTTCGTGAACAGCACAAGACAAATAAAAAGCGCGCTTATGCAAAACCCGACCATGAATATGCCGAGTATACTACAAAGCGCGACGAGCGCTCCGCTGACGAATATGTAGCCGTCAGACTCCATAAACTTTTTGACCGCGGCGCACGTTACCGCAAACGCGCTATTAAGTTTTTGCTTTACGTTTTCTTTCATACAAAAAGCGTTATATAAAATATACGGCGAACGTTACTATGCTCAAAACAACGAGATACAGCGAAAACCATTTGAAATTCGCTTTCGAGATAAGGCGCATCATAAACTTGATCGCGAACAGCCCGCTTATAAAAGCGACGACCATTCCCGTAAGATAGCAGTACCACGGCACGGCGGCGACCGCCCCGAACCCGTCCTTTGCCGCGCTTATTATTTCCAACAATGCCGCGCCCAAGATCACGGGTATGCTCATGAAAAACGAAAATTTGGCTACCGAACCGCGCTCGCCATTAGCCGCAAGCCCGCCGAATATCGTCGAGCCGCTACGCGTAACGCCCGGGAAAATCGCTATCGACTGCATAAGCCCCATGCAAAGAGCCGTTTTAAGGTTTACGTTTTCGGCGCCCGCGCTTACAGCCGTTTCGCCGCTCGCGATACCCGCGCGCGAACGCTCGTAACGCTTCGAGATGAATTCCGCGAAAAACATTATTATCGCCGAGAACAGG
>DBEXQE010000097.1:0-4849 GCA_048167245.1 Christensenellales bacterium
TTTGTATTCCGCTCCGTAACCGTTTTTATCGAATCCGTTGCTTGCCGCCGAGAGTTCGGCGCGTTTCGCGTACAGGCACGCGCTCACGTAAAATTCGCGCATAGACTTTTTCTGATAAATCTCGCCCGAAAATTCGCTTCCGAAAAGGCTCGACCAACTGTTGAGATGCTTGCCCGTCTTTTCGAAGTTGTACATTATGCCGTAAGTTCCGTACATATAAGGCACCGAATATTCGAGATCGGGGTCGAATTCGCGGCTCAAAGCGATATATTCGTCGCGCGTTACTTTTGCGGCGTCGATAACGTTTTTGTCGATCTTTTGCACCCAACCTTTGTCTATCATGCGCTCGATCGCGTAGTCGCTCGGGCAGATAAGGTCGAAATCGGGTTTTTCGATATCCATGCGCGTGAGCATTTCTTCGAGCGTGTTGAAAAGCTCTATCTGCACTTTTACGTTCTTGCCCGTTTCATTCTTGTAATACTCGGTAAAATCGTCGAACAGATCTTCGTCGATATACTCGCCCGGAACGTATATCTTCAAAAGTTCGTCGCGCTTCGAGCAACCCGCGAGCGTCGAAACCGAAGCCGCGCAGATCATTACAGTCATAAGAAAGCAAACGATTTTTTTCATTGTTATTTTCTCCTGTTTTCCGTATTTTTACTTTTTGATTTTTTTCGCTTTTTTCTTGCCGACCAGGTTCATCGCCACGAGCACGGCAAGCACGACTACGAAAATAATTGTGCTGAGCGCGCGCACGGCGGGATCGAGAGTACGCTTTAAGGAGTCGTACACATAGGTCGAGATCGTCGCCACGCCGTTTCCCGTGTTCATTTTCGTTACCACGAAATCGTCAAGGCTCAGCGTGAACGCTATCGCAAAGCCCGAGATCATGCCTTTCACGAGTTGCGGGAATATAACGGTTATCAGCGTACGCATGGGTCCCGCGCCCAGATCCTGCCCCGCTTCGAACAAATTCGGGTTCAACTGATTCAGCCGCGGGCTTACCGCGAGTATCACGTACGGGATAGTCAGCATCGTATGGCAGACGATAAGCCAGCCGAGCCCTTTTTGAACGGGCAGACGCAAAGTGTTCGAAAGGAACAGCACGAGCAGGAAAAAGCCTACCGCGGTTACTATTTCCGCGTTCACGACGGTTATCTGCGAAACGAAATTCGCCGCTTTCTTGCCGCGCTTCATGTAGTAGATCCCCACGGCGCTGACCGTTCCTATAACCGTTGCGAGCAAGCTCGACACAAGCCCTATTATTATGGTGTTGCCCGCCGCAGTCATAAGGCTTTCGTTTTTGAACAGATTTGCGTACAGTTCGAACGTAAAGTTGCCCTTTCCGCCGACGAGCCGCGCGTCTATGAACGAATAGACCACTATGAGTATCAGCGGCAGATACATGAACGCGAGCGCGAGCGCGAGAATTAGCCAGCTTACGGTCAGTTTGAGTATCTTTTTTGCGTTCATCTTATTCGTCCCCCGACTATCGCGTTGTCCGCGGAATCGGCTTTCGCCTTATTGCTCGCGCGGGAGATAAGATTGCCCGCCACCATTACGACGATGACTATGAGCAGAAGTATGAACGACAGCGCGGACCCCAAGCCCCAGGTGAGCCGCTCTCCGAACAGCGTGTTTATCTTGCCGCCTATAACGCTCGCTTCCGTTCCGCCGAGTATGTCGGTTATCGCGTACGAGCTGAAAGTGGGCATGAACACCATGAGTATCCCGCTTATTATGCCGGGTATCGACAGCGGGAACGTTACCTTGAAGAAAGTCTGCACGTCGCCGCCGCCGAGATCGCGGCTCGCTTCGACGTAGCTTTTGTCCATATTAACGAGCGAAGTGTAGATAGGCAACAGCATGAACGGCAGGTAGTCGTACACCATACCGATGATCGCCGCGAAAAAGCTGTCTTTTATGTTCATCATGTTGAGCAGCGATTGCAACGCATACATTCTGAGCACGAAGTTCATCCACATCGGAATTATGAACAACAGCGCGAGTATCGTATGCTTGTTGAAGCGCGACGACGCGAGAACGTACGCGACCGGATACGCTATGAGCAAGCAGACCGCCGTCGTGATCAGCGCAATGCCTATCGTTTTGAGAATAAGCATGTAGTTCGTCGGATTGGTGAACACCTGCGCGAAATTGTCGAACGTGAATTTGCCGTCCACGCCGCGGAACGCGTAAATGAGCACGAGCACGAGCGGAAATATTATGAATATCGCCGAAAGGATCATGTACGGGAACGCGAAGATCCCCTTGTCGAAAGCGCGTTTTTTCATTATTGTGGCAATAATCTCCTGTCAAATATTTTTCGAAAGCGTAGGCGCGGCGCAGACGGGCAACAGTTGCCACGCAAGCGAGCGGAGTGTATTCAGACATACTCGACCGAGCATGCGAGGCAAACGTAGCCCGTATCCGACGATGCATACGCTTTCAATCTTCTTCGTCTTCGTTATAGCGCTCTACCGTTATGCCGTCGGGCGGGATCCTTATGCCTACTCTGTCGTCTAAGTCCCACTCGTCCGCCGTGTCGAGATAAAAGTCTTGATCGTCGTCGGTGTACACCTGGACCTGATAATACGCGCCCTTGTAGTAGCTCTGACCCACGTTTCCGCCGATAACTCCGTCCGCTTCGTCGTCGGTAAGTTCTATCTTGTCGAACGGAACGGACACGCGCACGCGCTCGCCCTTTTCGAAACCTTGGCTGTTGTCGAACTCGAAGTCGCCCCCGCAGATCTCCACGGTGTTTTCGCCCGTAACGGTAGTTATGAACGTGTTTATCGTCCTGAGCTTTTTCATTATGTGGATCGCGTTCGGTTCTATCGAGAACTCGACGAGCGAATCGACGGGGAACTCTTTCGTGCTCTGAACGGTGAATTCGTACATGCCCGTATCGACGATCATTTCGTAGTCCGTTCCCTTGAACACGGACGAGATCACCTTTCCGGCAAGTTCGCCGTTGCCCGAGCCTTGCTTATGCAGTTTGATGTCTTCGGGACGGATGACGAGATCGACTTTTTCGTTCTTCGCAAAGCCCTTGTCTTCGCACTTGAAAACCTTGTCGCAGAAACTTACCTTGAAATCGGCTATCATAGTCCCCGAAAGAATATTGCTCTCGCCGATAAAGTCGGCAACGAACGCGTTTGCGGGCTCGTCGTAGACCTTTTTCGGCGTGCCGATCTGCTGGATCACGCCGTCGTTTATAACGACTACCTTATCGGACATAGTCAGCGCTTCTTCCTGATCGTGCGTTACGTATACGAACGTTATCCCGAGATTGCGGTGAATGTTTTTAAGCTCGATCTGCATTTCCTTGCGCATTTTAAGGTCGAGTGCGCCGAGCGGTTCGTCCAAAAGCAGAACTTTCGGTTCCAAAACTATCGCGCGGGCGATCGCCACGCGCTGTTGCTGTCCGCCCGAAAGCGAATTTACGTCGCGATTGCCGTAGCCTTCAAGCCCCACGAGCTTCAACGCGCGTTCGACTTTTTCGCGGATCTCGTCTTTCGTGAACTTTCTCTGCGTCGGTTTCGGCTCGCCCGTCTTTCTGTCTTTTTTCGGTTCGCCGTCTACTTTGACGAGCTTCAAGCCGAAAGCTATGTTGTTGAAAACGTTCAGGTGCGGAAAAAGCGCGTATTTCTGAAATACGGTGTTTATCGGGCGCTTGTGCGGCGGGATCGCCGTAACGTCCTGCTTTTCCAGAAAGATACTGCCGCTCGTAGGCGTTTCGAACCCCGCTATCATTCTAAGCAGCGTAGTCTTGCCGCAACCCGACGGTCCCAAAAGCGTTACGAAATCTCCGCGCTTTATAGAAAGACTCATGTCGTCGACGACCGTTACGTCGTCGAAAACTTTCGTTACGTTGCGTATCTCTATTATTTTATCGAACTTTTCCGCGCCCGCTTTGAGCGCAACGGTATTTTCCGCCATTTCTTTCGTTTCCTTATATATATTTGACCTCATAAGTTTTGCAGTCGTCATTACGAGACATAGTATGTTCTTTCGTCGTCATTGCGAGGCATTTATGCCGAAGCAATCCAAACATTCCGCATCTTTGAGATTGCTTCGTCGCTTACGCTCCTCGCAATGACGCCCCCAAAGGCGGTGCTGAGCGCGTTGCCAAGAACCATAGGCGGCGTGAGTGCGTTGCCAAGAACCATAGGCGGCGTAGACGGGTGTGAAGAACGGCAACAGTTGACGGGCAAGCGAATGAGTGTACTTAAACGTACTCGATTGAGCTTGCACGGCAATCGTAGCCGTTATGCGCGCCCGGATACGCCGCCGTTTAGAAATTGGGCGGGCACGAAACCCACACAACCCTAGCCACCCCGTCGCCTGCGTTCTCTATCCTGTGCGTTTTCGACGAGCGGAAGTAGAACGTGTCGCCCTTTTTTGCCGTTACCTGCTTTTTGCCCACGTTGACCGAAACCGTTCCTTCGAGAACGAGCCCGAATTCTTCACCGTCGTGCGGCAGATCGGGTTCGGACGCGCCGCCCTTTTCGATGGTTATGAGTATCGGTTCCATCGCGTTCTTCTGCGCCGTCGGAACGAGCCACCTTACGGTGTTTTTCTCGCCGACTTTCTCGAACTGTTCGTCTTCGGGAAAAACTATTCTCTCGTCGTCTTCGTCCGAGAAAAAGTCCGACAGCGACGTCCCCAGGCTCTGCAAAATATCCATGAGCGTGGCAATGGACGGGCTGGTAAGGTCGTTTTCGAGCTGACTTATATAGCCCTTGCTCAGTTCGCACCTGTCGGCGAGTTCTTCCTGCGTGAGCTGATTTTTAAGCCGTATTTCTTTTATTTTGCTTCCGATTTCCATTTCTTAGTATTTCTAAAC
>DBEXQE010000098.1:0-3760 GCA_048167245.1 Christensenellales bacterium
GCTTTTGTGCGGACTGCTTGCCGCCACAACCGTATCGTTTGCCGCATGCAAAAAGGCGGTTCCCGACACGGAAGACTATTTGCAGATTTTCTGCACGGACGCGGGCTACGGAACTCAATGGTGTTTCGATATGATAGAAGCGTTCAAGGAAGAAGATTGGGTAAAGGAAAAGTATCCCAACTTACAGATTCCCGCCCCGACGTTGAACGACAATCAGTCGTATGCGTCGAATCAGCTTTCGTCGGGCGCGAAAGTAAACACCTACGATTTGCTTTTCGGAATGAAATGCAACGACTTTGCGGGACCGAACGGTCAGCTTCTCGATTTGACCGACGTTCTGTATAACTCTACCCTCCCAGGCGAAAACGTTACGTACAAAGAGAAAATGAACGACAGCTATGTCGACTCGAACAGATATATCGACGTTACGGGCGCGCTCGATGACTCGTATTATATGACTTCGTGGGCGGGCGGAATGAACAGCATTATCTACAATGCGTCGATATTCGAAGAAAAGGGCTACGCCGTGCCGAACACGACGAAAGAGCTCGAAGCTCTCTGCGCGAAATATAAGCAGGATACAAACGGGGACGGGTACTGTTTTATTCAGTCTAACGGCGACGATTACTGGATGTATCTTTTCCCGATTTGGTGGGCGCAATACGAAGGTATAGACAACTATCTCGACTTCTGGAACGGAATTTCCGGCGGCAGATATTCGACGGACATTTTCAATCAGATGGGTCGGCAGTATTCGCTCGGCGTTTACCAAGATTTGCTCGCGTACTCGAAGGCTTATGTAGATTTGCAGTCCGCCGTTCAGGGTTTTATGCCCGTGCAGACTATGTTTTTGCAGGGTCAGGCGCTTATGCACGTAAACGGCGACTGGTTCAGCAGCGAAATGCAGACTATGATGGACAGCATTAAAGCTCAGGGCGGAGTCGTTCCCGAATTAAAGACGATGCGTCTGCCGATTATATCCGCGCTCGGAACAAAACTCGGCATAACCGACGAAGAACTTTCGGCGGTAGTTTCTTATGTGGATAAAACGGCAAGCGGCGAATCGGTCGAAAAGCCCGCTCTGAATTCTTCGAAAAACATAACGACGGACGAAGTGATTTCGACCGTCCGCGAAGCGCGCGGAATAGTACACTCGGTAGGCACGGGACATACCGCCGTTATTCCGTCTTACGCCACGGCTAAAAACGCGGCTGTCGATTTCCTGCGCTTTATGGCTACCGACAAAGGACTCGAAATTTATATGCGCGCAACGGGCGGCGCGGCTCTGCCGTTCGACTTCGATTTGAGCGATTCGCTTTATAACGAACTTACGTCGTTGCATAAATCGAAAATGGATTACTTCCAAAGTTCGCTGGATATTTACACGCTGCCTTCGGATACTATTTTCCCGCTTGCGAGATTCGGCGACCTTAAACCGTTCGTAAACGCAAGATATTATTCGAACTTCACCGCGCAGAACGTGGCGAAAACTCCCGAAGATTATATGAAAGAAACGAAAGACGCTTGGACGGATAAGAAGTTTGCCGACGCGCTGAACGCCGCCGGACTTTCCTGAAAACAATTTAACGAAAAATAAAGCAAGGAGATAAAATGATGAAAAAGACAGTCAAACTCTGTTCGCTTATACTTGCGGTTCTTATGGTCGCGGGTATAGCGGCGTGCAAAGCGAAGCCTGCGGGCGGAAACAAAGCGGGACTTTCCGACGTAACCCTTTGGGGAATGCCGGGAACGGAAAAAGTGTACCGCGACATCGAGAGAGACAGCTCGTATTATACCGATTACAAGACGGACGCGAAAATCGACCTTACTATGGCAAGGGGCGAATACGAGGGTGGACAGATAATTATTTCGGCGGATAAAAAAGTCGAATATAACGTGGAAAGTTCCGCTCTCGTAAGCGGCGACAACACAATCCCCGCCGAAAACGTGGAGATTTTCGTCGAAAAGTATATAAGCGTTACGGCGACTATCGAAAACCGCGGCTTACCCGCGGCGCAATATCCCGACGCTATCGTGCCGATTGCAAACATAAAAGCCGCAGGCGAAAACACCGTCGAAGCGGGTTACAATCAGGGAATTTACGTCCGCGTAAAAACCGCCGAAAATCAGGCGGCCGGAACGTACTCGGGCAATCTTAAAGTCGTTATAGGCGACGACGCGACGTACTTGCCCGTAAGCGTAAACGTGGCCGACGTTACCGTTTCGCAAGTCAACCGCTCGAAAAGCATTTTCATAGCGGGCTGGTCGACCGAAAAGGGCGAGCTCGACACGACGCAGGAAATGGTAGACAAGTACAACGAAGCTCTTTTCGATTACCGTTTGAACGGCGGCATAATCGTAGATATATCCGAGAATATGTCCGTAAGCGAAGCGGGCATTCAGCCGTTCGTGGAAAAAGCGTATAATATGATGCAGAACCCGAAATGTTCGACCGTATGTATTCCGTACAATTCGGCACGCTACGTTCTCAACACGGATATTATGAATAAAATGCTTACGGCTATCGTAAACAAGTGCTACGAAACAAAGTACAATATGTTCGATAAGCTCGTTTGCTATTTCGGCGTTATAGACGAGCCCGATATAAACGGTTTGCTCGGACAGGCGCGTACCTTTGCAAAGGCGTATAACGATACGAAGATTGCTTTTGCAAACTCGGTCGAAAGCGAAATAGCCGCGGACGACGCCGACAAGACTTTCAAAAAGCAGGTTGTCGAGAGCATAAGAAAGCTCACGCACATAATGACGAGTCCGTATGACAACACGTTCGACGGTTTCGACGTAACGTTCTGTCCGAAGTTCTCGAATTACGGTACGGAATCGGAGCGTGCGAACTACGCCGACCAGAACGAAAGATGGTGGTACGGCTGTAACCTGCCGAAATCGCCGTATCCTACTTATCATACCGACGACATATGGCTGTCGGCTCGCTTGGTCGGTTGGATGCAGGCTCAGTACGACATAGCGGGAAATCTTATGTGGGCGGTAGACAACTACGCAAACTATGACGGCGTAAGCTATAAGGAAATCGACGATTACTACGAAAGCACCGCGCTCAGATTTGCCACGAACGGCGCTAACGGCGACGGATATCTCTTCTATCCCGGCAAAAAGTACGGAATAGACGGCCCCGTAGGCTCGCTCAGATTGGAAGCGATACGCGACGGGCTTGAAGAATACGAAATACTCTACGATATAAAGCAGAGCTACGATAAGGTTTCCGAAGCGTTGAGCGGCGGCGGTTATTCGGCGGACTTCGGCGGCTTTATGAACACTCTTACGAGCAAGCTGTACAGCGGCGCGACCGTTTTCGCAACGACGAAGAACTTCGACGCTATGCGCAAAGAGCTTTTCAATTCGTCGGCTGTAAATGCGACGAATGACTTCTGCGTAGTCGAATATTCCGACGACGGCTACGGCAAGAAGACTTTCGCGTTTGCGGTTAAAAGCGGCGTGTCCGTGAAAAAAGACGGCGAAGCTCTCGGCTCGGTCGTAACGACGGGCGGCTACGACGTGTATAAAATCGAAGTCCTGCTCGAAAACGCAAGCAACGTAATTTCGCTTACGTTCGAAAACGACGGCAAAGTAAATGAATACGCGCTCGATTGCGGCGGCGCGGCTACCGTAAAGAAAGGAAGTCAGCTCGACGCGGCGGGCTTTGCGAAAATGACCTGCACGCCTGCGGTTACTGCGGACGGCGACGCTATGAAAGTGGAGCTTCCCGAAGTTGCGGGCGACG
>DBEXQE010000099.1:0-3483 GCA_048167245.1 Christensenellales bacterium
CGCCCGTCGCGGCGAAAAACGTCATATTTCCGCGAAAAAAATAATATTATTTATCATTATGAAAAATATCGTAAAAGCCGTATTCACTCTGACTCTGTTTTCGATGATCGACAGATTGCTCGGGTTCGTGTTCAAAATTTATCTTTCGCGCGAACTCGGAGCGACGCAACTCGGCATATACCAGGTCGCGCTGTCCGTGTTCTTCGTGCTTTTAACGCTGACTACGAGCGGAATCCCGCTTATCGTAAGCAAGATGACGGCGAAATTCAAGATAGCGAACGACAAAAAGTCCGAACACGGCACCGTTACCGCCGCGCTCCTGATAGGCGTTACGCTGTCGCTTCTCGTCTGCTCGGTGTTTCTGCTGTTTTCCGACGCCGTTGCGAAAATGTTCGCGACGAAACAGAGCATGACGATACTTCTGTTCCTTTTGCCGGGAGTCCTGTTTTCGGGGATCTACGCGGCGTTCCGCGGCAACCTGTGGGGTCATCAGCGCTACACCGCCGTATCGCTCATAGAACTGTTGGAGCAGGTCGTGCGCATAGCCGTCTGCGTGATCCTATTCGCGCTCGGCTTCGACAAGCTGAAAATGACCGCGCTTTCGATGTCGGCGGCGTGCGCCGTTACGGCGATCGCCTGCGCCGTATGCTACTTTGCTTTCAAGGGCAAAATGGCGAACCCCAAACCCGTACTTTTGCCGCTGCTGAAACAAAGCACGCCGATAACGCTGATACGCGCGTCGAACAGCGTGGTAAGCTCGCTCGTGGCTCTCGCCGTTCCGTTCCTGCTCGTGCGCACGGGAATGAGCGTAGCCGAATCGATGGCTGTGTACGGCGCAAGCGTAGGAATGGCGTTCCCGCTATTATACATTCCGATAACGGTGGTCGGTTCGCTCGCGTACGTGCTTATCCCGACTCTTTCGACCGCCGTCGCGCAAAACGATATAAGATCGGTACGCAGGCAGATAGAACAGGCAATAACCTTTTCGATAGTCATAGCCGCGCTCTTCGTCCCCGTGTTCCGCTCGCTCGGCAAAGAAATAGGCTTATTCGTCTACGACAACGAGTTGAGCGGCAAGTTCCTTTCTTCGTGCGCGTGGCTCTTGATCCCCGTGTCCGTAGAAAACATAACTTCTTCGATGATGAACTCGCTCGATCTCGAAAAGTCGAGCTTTATAAACTACTCGGTCGGCGCGGCTCTGCTGTTCGGCATAATGTTCGCGTTCATGAACAGGTTCAAAATAGAGATAATGATAATAGGCTACGCCGTCAGTTGGACGCTTTCAAGCGTTCTCGACATAATGCGGATACGCAAAAAAACGGGCATAAAACTCAGCTTTATGCTTCCGCTAATAAAGAGCGCGGCGCTCGTGTTCCCGACGAACATTCTTATAAAATCGCTGTATTCGCTGATCTCGTTCATGCCGAAAATCCTATCTCTCGGCATATCCGCGCTCGCTGGACTTGCGTTCATGTTCGTCCTGGGTCTTGTGTTCGGAATATTCGATTTCGCGTCGTTTTTCGGAAAAAACAAGGATAAGAGTAAAACAAGGCGCAAAACGATTGCCAAAAAGCAAAAGAAAGCGTATACTAAGTAAGCAATTAAACATTAAAACCGCATTATCGCGAATTTATTTCGGCGAGCGGTAAAAAAGGAGATGCCCGACATTGAGAAACGTTTCTCAAAAGGAAATTGCGACTCCTGACAAGAGCTACGCAAAAGAATCGAAGCTGAAGATCACGACCAAGCAGATAACGTACATAGCCACGCTTACGGCGGTAACGTTGTTGCTGAAAATAATCGGCAATATGCTGATCATAGAAGGAAGTCTGAAAATCAGCTTTACGTACATCGGCTGGGCGCTGGCGGGAATAATACTCGGTCCGTTCGGCGGCGCGGTCGTAGGACTTTGCACGGATACGCTCGGAATGATAATATTTCCGGCGGCGGGCGGCATAAATCCGGTACTTACTCTCGGTTATACGCTGTTCCCGTTTTTCGTCGGACTGTCTTATAAATATCTGCCGATAAAGAACAAGAATATTTCGATAACTCTCGGCTTTATCGCGTCTACCGTTATATGCACGCTCGGGATATGTTCGGCGGGACTTTATTTTTACTACGGTTACAACTCGTCCATGTCGTTCATGACGTACGTTTTGACGACGAGATTATTGCAAGTTCCCATGGCGGGCGCGAATCTCGTAATAGTTCTCCTGCTCTATCCCGTCGTAAAGCGAATGAACCTTATAAACAACAAGTAGAATGAAAGTTTACGGGCGCACGACGAAAAAAAATTACAGGTACGCATTCAAGCGACTTTTGCCGCTTATCGTTGCGTTCGTGTCGCTCGCCGTGCTTTTAACGGTCCTGCTCGCGATCAGGACGAACGAAGCCGTCGCCGAATGGTGTACGACTCATATTTCGAAATATATAGTTTATACTGCGGGACACGTATCATCCGTGCTCCCGTTTTCGCTGTACGAATGGACGCTTATACTCGTTATCGCGGGCGTTATCGCGCTCATAGTTCTCGGCATAATAGGGCTGTGCAAAAAAAAGTTTTTCGCTGTCCTTAAAGGACTTTGCATTTTTCTCGTCGCGGCGATCGCGTTCGGGAATTTCTACACGCTGTCGGCGGGGTTCGCCTATTACCGCAAGCCGCTTGTTTTACAACGCAGCGAAACGGTCTACAAAGGCGAAAAGCTGCTCGAAATAGCCGACTTTTTCGCGAACGACTTGAATTATCTCAGCGCGGAACTGAGTCGCGACGAAAACGGCAACGTGATCCCGCCCTACTCCGTGAACGAGCTTGCGAAAAAATTGCAGGAAGAATACAAGCGCCTTGACAGCGATTACTTTTTCGAGTACACGCCGAAAGCCAAAAAACTCGTCAACGGTTGGTTCATGACGAGTTCGGGCTTTACGGGCGTATCGTTCCTGCCGTTCGGTGAGCCGAACGTGAACGGAATGACGCCCGCGTCGGATCTGCCGCAGACTATGGCGCACGAGCTTGCGCACACGAAGGGCGTAATGCGCGAAAACGAAGCAAATCTGACGGCGTATCGGTTGCTTTTGACTTCCGAAGATCCGTATCTTCGCTACTGCGGATATTTCGCTACGCTCGGGACTATGTACTCCGCCGTCGCGATAGGCAACAATTACGACTTCGAAGAAGCCGATAAATTCTGGAAAACCGTCGCGCCCGAGTTCAAAAAAGAACAGTCGAACGCAAACGAATTCTGGCTGAACTACCGCGGACCGTTCGCGTTTCTGACCGATTTTTTGGACAGAGCGGGACGGTGGTTCAATGATCTGTATCTGAAAATAAACGGCGCGGACGACGGCGAAGGAAGCTACGACAACCCTTGGAGCGTCGTCGAAACGCCCACGCAGGACCCCGACACGGGAGAAATAACGATAACTTACGAACCCGTCTATTCCGAGATCCACAAGATCTATTTCGCAATATACGAAGAAGCG
>DBEXQE010000100.1:0-2854 GCA_048167245.1 Christensenellales bacterium
ACGAGCATAATGGACGCGGAGCGCGAACGGCTCGAAGACTTTATAAAGTCGCTCGGCGATAAGATAAAGGAATACGAAAACGAAAACACTATTCCGGGTCGCGCACGCGGACGGCTCATAAACTTTTCGAACGTGAAAAACGGTTATATTTCGGGCTTGAAACTCATGAACGGACCCGCCTGGAACCTGCACTTTATCTATTCCGAGAACATAGCCGTATTCAACTGCGATATCCGCTCCGACGGCATAAGCAACGGCGACGGGATAGACCCCGATTCGACGGAGAACTGCGCCGTTTTCGGTTGCGAATTTTTCACGGGCGACGACTGCGTGGCGATAAAGTCGGGCAGGAACCCCGACGGCAATATCATCGCAAGACCGTGCCGCGATATTTTCGTTTTCGACTGCATGGCGCACGGCGGACACGGCATGGCTTTGGGCAGCGAAATGTCGGGCGGCTTGGAAAGAATTTATATTTACGACTGCGATCTCCGCGATTCGCTCTGGGGGATACATATCAAAGGCACGAAAAAGCGCGGCGGATATATAAGGAACGTCCGCGTAAGCGATTGCACGGTGCCGCTCATCGCCGTAAGGAGCGTAACGTACAACGACGACGCTCCCGGAGCGGAAACTCCGCCGCGGTTCTACGATTTTTATTTCGAAAACGTAACCGTAACGGGCAAGACCTTTACTACGCTCGACGGCAAACTGTGCAAGAATATCTTATTGCTCGGCTTCGACGACGGCGACTACCGCTTAAAAGACGTAACTTTCGAGAACGTAACGCTTCTCGGCAAGGAGCTTGACGGCGAACCCGTTATCTCCGAGCGCACCGAAAATATTAAGTTTATAAACTTGAAACAGCTCTAACCGCCGAGAGTTATGTCTTGCCGCGCGTACCATTCGAGCGCGTCGTTTAAGTGGCTTTCGCGGAACGCGGGCCACAGGTCGTCTATCACGTAAAAGTCGGAATAGACCGTTTGCAGGGGCAGAAACCCCGACAGCCGCCGCATGCCGCCCCAACGTATGACCATGTCTATGCGCGGGATATCGCGCGAGAGCCAACCGTTTTTCATATCCCATTCCCAGCCGTAATTAACAAGAAAATTGACTCTCGTTTTTTCTTTCGAAGAGTCTTTTTTTACGGTATACGGCAGAAGTTGCTTCGGAAAGCACCCGGAATTCGTGTTGCCGCAAACGTACACCGACGCGTTTTCTTTTTCTATAAGTTCCACGGCTTTACGGCAAGCGTCCTTGAACGCGTCCACCTGTTCTTTCGGACGCTTGCAGTTATCGACCGTAAAGCCGTAATACGTGAGTTCTTTCACGCCGCGCCGCTGAGCCGCGCGCAGAAGTTCGAGCCCCGGCAAAAGTCCGTGCTCGTAACCGTTCTCTTTTTTCAGTCCGTTCTGCGTCGCCCAACGCCTGTTTCCGTCGGGTATTATTCCTATATGAGCGGGGAAGTGTTGCATACGGAAGAATTATCGGTAAAATATCCGAAAAATATACCGCGATCCCGCTACAAAGCGTTATGGGCGTTCTATTTGCGGTATTTTTCCGCTCTTTCTTCGAATTCTCTCAGACCGCGTTCGACGAAAGATTTTTGATACGGGGCAAGGTAATTCAAAAGTCCCAGAAGTTCGCCCACGTGGACCATTTCTTCGTCCCGTATGTTTTTCCACGTGGCTTTCGCCAATTCGTCGTCGGTTTTATGTAAGTGATCGTCGTACTGCACGATCGCGTCGAGTTCGCCGATAAGATCTCTGCGCGCGTTCTGAACTGTTTCGAAATTCTTTTCGTCGTCCGCATTTTCGTCGTGCTGTCTGTTGCTTTGTTGATAATTTTGATTGTAGTTGTAATTAAACATATAATTCACCTCACGTAAATTATATTCGTTTGCGTGCGAAAACGTGAGATCTGTTTTGCCCGAAATAAAAAACGCGCCCGTGCGCGGGCGCGTTTTTTACGTAGTCGGAACGGATCTTATTCGATCGCGATACGCTTTTTTTCGGGAAGTTTTTCTTGCTGTTTGGGAAAATTCAATTTCAGCACGCCGTTTTCGTATTTGGCTTTTATATCGTCTTCCGCCAGCTCTCCTACGTAATAGCTTCGCGAACACGATACCGTGCGTTCGCGTTTTATGTAGTTGCTTTCTTTTTCTGCGTCGTCTTTTTTCGCGCACACGGACAGATATCCGTTTTCGAGACTGATCGTGATATCGTTTTTATCGAATCCGGGCATCTCGATCTCCATTTCGTAGTTGTCGCCGGAGTCTTTTATATCCGTGCGCATAGCATCGTTCTCGTCGTCCCAGAACAAAGGCTTGAAAAAGTCTCCGATCGTATCGTCGAATAAAGTCAATTCTCCGTTTCTGCGTTTTCCGTTGGTTTTCATAAATGTGATCCTCCAAAAAAATATTTTTGTCGGAAGTGGATCGCTCGGTAGCTAAGCGCTGTAACTGTCGGTTTTCTCGCTTTCGATTACCTATATTATAGACCCCGCCGAACGATTTGTCAAGCGTTTTTCATAAAAATTTGACTTTCTTTGACCTTTGACCTTTATTTATTTTCCGATATGCGGCGCATGGCTTCTTCTTCGGTCAGTTCTTCGTAATCGAAGAACGTATAACCGCAACAGTTCATGATCGCGTCCGAAAGATGCAGGCTCATGTCGTAGTCGTTTATCCATTCGTCGCGCGTATAAAACTCGAAACGGTTGCTCGCACATTCGTCGTTTCCCGCTTTTTCTCTTGCGATATGTCCGTTGCGATAATCGTAATACAGATATTTTTCCGCTTCCGCCATGACCACTCCTTTCCCTTTTTTTGTCTGTATTCTATCATAAACAAAAT
>DBEXQE010000101.1:0-9749 GCA_048167245.1 Christensenellales bacterium
ATTAAAGTTTTTTATTCTTTATTATTGTTTTCCGCATCTTGCGTAAAATTCTCTTTATTGCCCGCCGCGGGAAGTCCGGATATTACCGAGCCTTCTTCCAGAACGCGGTTTTTCAGTTCCGCGCACCCCGATATGCGACACGACGGACCTATTATGCAGCCTTCTCCTATAACGGCGAAAGGACCGATATAAGATCCGCTCCCTATGTAGCTTTTGCAAAGCCGCGAGCCGTCTATAACGGCGTTTTCTTCTATTATGCAAGTGTCGATAACGTTGTTCGGCAGAATTTTAACGTTGTCTTTTATGTACGTGTTGCCCTTTATAACGTTGTTCGGACCTATCACGACGCCCTTGCCTATTTTCACGTCGCAACCGATGAACGCGGACGCCATATCTTCGAAATGAACGCCGCGTTCCATGTGGTACTCCAATATCCTGTTTTTGAGTATATCCGAAATAAGGGCGACCTGCTTGAACGAAAAAGCCGTTACGAAATCGTCCACTTCGAAATAGTGAGTTTCCTGCGTATATATTTTGTCCGCGCTCAAAAGATACTCCGTGTTTATCACGTATCCGCGCGTAAGTTTTATAACGTTTTTGCCCGACGCGCGAAGCTCTGCCACGGCGTCGAACACCGTCTGCTTGGTTATAAGCGGCGTATCGGAAAAAAGAATGACCGTTTCCGTTTTTTCGCGGTTCAACAGCGTGCGCACGAGCGACGGGATCTCGTCGCCTTCGCGGTAAGAAACGGACGAAACTTCGTTATTCCCCAAACTCAAAGCGACCCAATCGAACATTGTCTTGCCCAAAATTTCGATGCGCGACGTGTCGCCCATTCTTTCGCTTTGCACTCTGAGAATAATTCCGTTTACCGTAGTTTCCATTACGGTTTAATTATAATGTTATATTTCCGAAAAGTCAAGTCTTTCTGCCGCGGCGGGACTTGAAAAAATTTCTTATCGGCAAAAGACATTCTTCTTCCAGAATCCCGCCGACTACGTTTGCGCGGTGATTGAGACGAACGTCCGACGCGATATTGCCGAGCGTGCCGCAAAAGCCGAAACGTTTGTCGTACGCGCCGAAATACACGTTGTCTATCCGCGCGTTGACCACGGCGCCCGCGCACATGGCGCACGGTTCGAGCGTTACGACCATATCGCAACCCGATAAGTTCCAGACTCCGAGCGCTTTGCCCGCCGCGCGCAGAGCCATTATCTCGGCGTGAGCAGTCGGATCGCCGTCCGCCCCGCGCCGATTATAGCCGCTTGCTATAATTTCGCCGTCCTTGACTATAAGCGCGGCAACGGGAACTTCGTTAAGTTCTTCCGCGAGCGGCAAAAGCTCTATCGCCTTGCGCATAAAATATTCCTGCATCTCTCTCGTTTCTATCACGAAACGATTATAACATATCCGCCGCGAATTTCAAAAGGTTTTGCGGTAAAAGTTTGTTTTTTTCGAAATCTTCGTCGATACACTTATTGTCCGTGAGCGGGTGCGAGTACTTTTTGTCGTCGACGAGTTCGACGGTAAGCGACGGGATCGAAAGCGCGCTTATGCACCAATCCTTGTATCCGCCGACGCTCGTGCCGTCGTCGGGAACGAGCCGATAGCCGAGAAAACCGTTTGCATACTCGGCGATTTTCTTATCCCGCCGCATATTTTGCTCGCTTTGACCGAACTGCCAGTATATCTCCCTGCCCATCGCGTGGTACGAAAGCGTAAGGACGGGCTTTACGCGCAAAGTGAGATCTCTCAGCGCGCGCGTTTCGCTCTCGGAAAACGGACGCTCGCCTATATAATTCGCGGCGGACGGAACCTTGATATTATGCTTTCCTTCTCCCCACCTTGCGTCGAAATTCGTGTTAAGGTCAACGCAGTTTGCGTTAGCCTTGAACAGCGCGAAATCGTTTTCGCCGTTTATCCTTTTCAGCGTTTCGCGGCGGGAGAACGGCACTGACTTTTCGCCGTACGCACAGATAAGGTTGCCGTCGGGGTTGACCATAGGCACGAAATAAATCCCGTCCGCACCGAGATCCGCAGACGGAAAGTTATTCAGAATATAAATTATCTGTCTGAAAACGAGCAGAGAAGAAACGTGCTCGCGCGCGTGTATCCCGCCGGTTATTATTATCTGTTTGCCGCTCTCGCCGCCGACGTGAACGAACGGGATATTCCTGCCGAGTTCCGTTTCGCCTATACTGCCCGTGTCTACGCCGAAATGATCAAGATACGCGATATCGTCGAGTAAAGCATAATACGTGTACATATTTTCATATTATGCCCCTTTTTACTAAAAGTTGAACGGATCTTCGTCCTTTTCGCGGCTGTTAACGCGCTTGTTGAGTTCTTCGAGCGTGTCGTACCCCATAGATTTAAGGCGGTAATTGCGCGCCGCGACTTCCAGTATCACGGCTAAGTTGCGCCCGGGTTTTACGGGGACGGTGTGCATGGGAAGCTCCACGTTCAGAATGTTGTGGACTTCCTTGACGTCGCCGAGCCTGTCGTACACCTTATCGGGATCCCAATCTTCGAGTTTGACGACGAGATCTATGCCCTTGGTGAGCTTTACCGCGCCCGAGCCGTACATGGAGCGGATATCTATTATTCCTATGCCGCGCACTTCCATAAAATACTTGATTATGGACGGCGAAGCTCCGACGAGCCTGTCGGAAATGCGCTTTATGACGACCGCGTCGTCGGCTACCAACCTGTGGTTGCGCTGAATGAGTTCGAGCGCCGTTTCGGACTTACCTACGCCCGAGTTGCCTATTATAAGCACGCCCACGCCGTAAAGATCCATAAGAACGCCGTGGACCGTCTGTTGCGGAGCGAGCGCGTCGTTTAAGAATATGCTGAGTTCGTTGACCGTCATCGTCGTGCGGAGCGACGAGCGCAGGACCACGCGACCGTATTTCTCGGCGCAGATCATTATTTCCTTGCACGGCGGCAACGACGAAGATATCACAAGGCACGGGAAATCGCAGGAAAAAAATCTGTCGCAGACTTCCATGCGCTTTTCGGCAGAAAGCGTGCGCAAGTACGACATTTCCTGCTCGCCTATTACCTGAACTCTCTCGACGCCGAAATGCTCGTAGTAGCCCGCGAGCTGCAATCCGGGACGGTTTATGTTGAACGTAGAAAAATGTATCGTGTCTTTATTTCCGCGGTGCAGGATCTCGAGTCCGAGCTTTCCGCAGAACTCGTCGATCTTAATGTCTATCTCGTTTTCTTCGATTTCCGCTTTTTTGATCTTGCTGAGTTTCGCCATTTTTTTATGATCTCCTTATTTATTCTTAATCAACTTATCTTCCATCGCAAGCCGTATGATCTGAGCCACGGCATGCTCGTCGTTGCTCACCGCCAAGAAGTCGGCTTCGGCTTTAAGTCCCGGCGCGGCGTTGGCTACGGCGCAACCCATTCCCGCCGCCCGTATCATCGAAAGGTCGTTCATCGCGTCGCCTATCGCCACCGTTTCGGAGCGGTCTATGCCGAGTTTTTCGGCAACGTGCAGAAGTGCGTTGCCCTTGCCCGCGTCGTTATCCACGCACTCGACGAGCATGGGCGCGGAATTCATGAAATTAACTTTTCCGTCGAAGCGCGCGTTGAGTTCCCGCCTTATTTCTTCGAGCTTTACGGGGTCGAAATTCATAACGAGTCCTTTCACAAGCTCGATATCGCCGTTGTTTTTCAGAAAATCCGACAGCTTGCCTACGTAGCGCGCATAACTCTCCACGTGAACGGCTTTGCAATACGCTTCGGATAACTCGTTCTTTTCGGCGATAAAAAGTTCGTCCGCCGAATACGTATGAAAATAATACCCCTTTTGTTCGCAATACTCCGCTATTTCGGTAACGAGTTTGTTGTTCATAGGACGCCTGTAAATATGCTCGCCCGTAACCGAATCCGTTACGAGCGCGCCCTGAAAACTCATAACGGGGATCCCGTACTTATCGAGATCCAGCTGTTTGATCTTGTTCATGACGGACGCGTACATTCTGCCCGACGAAACCGTGAATACGCCGCCCGCCGCAATATAATCGGCGATCGCCGCCATATTCTCGGGCGAAATAAAGTCGTGCGAATTCGCGAGCGTACCGTCGAAATCCGACGCTATAAGTTTGTATTTCATAAAATCTCCTTAAAGACAAATTTATTGAAACCGAAGTCGCTCGAAAGAGAAGGCAAGCGAGCATTTTCGACGGGGAGTTTATTTCGCATAAATGACCCGAAAAAAGCACAGCTTAACGCACTATTTCGAGATGAATTCGGTTTCAAGTATGGAAGTAGTCGTACACTGCGCGCGCCGTCCGCTTATCTATCCCGCTTATGCTCTCCAACGTTTCGACGGACGCGTTTTTTATATCGTCGATACGCTCGAAATGCTCTATCAAAATTTTCCGCTTTTTCGGTCCCACGCCGTTTATTTTGTCAAGGCTCGAACCGTACCGCTTTGCGCGCAGATTGCGGTGATACGTTATCGCGAACCTGTGCGATTCGTCGCGGATCCTTTGCAACAGTTTCAGCGGATTGCTTTTCTTGCTGAGAATTAGCGGCTCGCTTTGCCCCGGCAGAAACACTTCTTCTTCGCGCTTTGCAAGCCCTATCATCGGGATATCGTAACCCGCTTTTACCATCGACTCGTGCGCCGCGCCGAGCTGACCCTTGCCGCCGTCTATGACTATAAGGTCGGGCATATCGTCGAATTTGCCGTCGCCCGCCGAAGCTCTGTTCAATCTGCGCCCGATGACTTCCGCCATGCACGCGAAGTCGTTCGAGCCTTCGACGGTTTTTATCTTATAGCGTCGGTAATCGGATTTGCTCGGAGCGCCGTTTATGAAAACGACTCCGCTCGCGACTTTATCCACGCCGCTTATGTTCGAAATATCGTAACATTCCATTCGGCGCAAAGATTTCAGCCCGAGAATTTTCGCGAGATCTTCCGCCGCGCGCACCGTCATATCGAGCTCGCGTTCCGTCTTTTCGACCGACTTTTCGAGATAATCGAGCGCGTTCTCTTCCGCCATCGCGACGAGCTTTTTCTTCATGCCCGTCTTCGGGAAAAGTATCTGTACCGAGCGCCCCGACAGCGAATAAAGATACTCGCCGAGCGCCGAAGCGTCGAACTCCGTCTTTAAGCAGATCGCTTGCGGCAGATCCGTCCCGCCGCGGTAATACTGACTTATAAATCCGCCGAGCGCGTCCGATTCGCTGAGTTCCGCGTCGGACACCGAAAAGTTTTTGACTCCCATCATCTTGCCCGAGCGCACTATGCTCACGCTTATAACGCTGCGGCGCGAATCGGTTACGTACGCAAAGCTGTCTATATCCGTAAAGCCGCCCAGATCGCTCAGATTACGCTCTTTCAGCTTTTTGAGCATAGCGAGCTGATCGCGGTAGCCTATCGCGCGCTCGAACTCTTCGTTTTCCACCGCCTGCTCCATTTTTTCGGTTATGAGCCGTTCGGCGGTGTCTTCGCGCCCCGAAAGAAACGCGACGACCTTTTTAACGACTTCGGCGTATTCTTCCTTCGTGATGCGCGCGCGGCACGGAGCATAGCAGAGATTTATATGGTAGTTAAGGCACTCGCGCTTATTCGAATAGTACCCCTTGGGGCAAGCTCTGAGCTTATACGCCGACTTGATTATTTCGAGCACGTCTTTCGCGTAAATTCCGTTGAAGTACGGACCGAAATATTTCGCGCCGTCTTTTTTGACCTTGCGCGTTATCTCGATATTCGGATAGTCGAGCGAAGTGTTTATCTTCAAATACGGACTCGACTTGTCGTCTTTTAGGAGTATGTTGTACTTCGGCTTGTGCTTGCGGATAAGGTTGGCTTCGAGCGAAAAAGCGTCCTTTTCCGACAGCGTTATGATATATTCGAAATCGGCTATGTTGTCGACCATAGCCTGGACCTTGGGCTCCTTTTTCGAATTCGAAAAATACTGCTTGACGCGGTTTTTCAGAACGACGGCTTTACCTATATAGATAATATTACCGCCGCTGTCGCGCATGATATACACTCCGCTTTGAAGCGGAAGATTTTTTATTTTGTCTTCGAGCGACATGGTATAATTATACTATGAGAACGCGATTTTGTAAAACGAAATTCATACTTTCGCCGTCTTAGCAAAAGCGCAACCGCAGTAATTCTGCCTGTAAAGTCCAAACTTTTCCGAAAGCTCGCCCGAACGCTTGTAGCCTTCGCGTTTTTTGAAATCTGAAAACAGGAACTTCGCGCGCGTGCTCTCGCCCGCCTTTTCTCCCGCCGCGTTGATAAGCGCCGAATTCTTATGCGGACTTACGGTCAGCGTAGTCCCGAAATAGTCGAACCCGTTTCCGTCGGCATAACTTGCGGTCTTATCCAATCTCAGCGAAAAGCAGAGCGGACATCTCGCACCGCCTTCGGGAAAACTCTCGTAACCTTTCGCCGCGGCGAGAAACTCCGTCGGATCGTACTCGGGAATTATTATCTTTTCTATGCCGTACGCCTTTTCTATCTTGTAAAGCTCGTTCGCCCTGCGGAAATATTCTTCTTCCGTGTCGATATTCGGGTTGTAAAAATACAGCGTAACCGAAAAAAAGTCTTTCAGACGTTCCATGACCGAAACGGTGCACGGCGCGCAACAGCAATGCAACAAAAGTTTCTTCTTGCCGTTCAGATTTTCGACGGTCGATTGAAAAATCTTATCGTAATTCATTGTTTTCATTTTTAGTAGGATATTATATTTTGAAAGTGCAGGCGCGGCGCAGACGGGCAACAGTTGACGCGCAAGCGAGCGAGTGTATTAAAACATACTCGACCGAGCGCGCGCGGCAAACGTAGCCCGTATCCGACGATGCATGCGCTTTCAAATATCGACTTCCGCATTCAGCCGCGCCGTCTGATCCGCAATCCTCAGCGCTTCGAGCATTTCGTCGAGATCGCCGTCCATAAACGTGTCTATGCTGTAAAGCGTCATGTTTATGCGGTGATCGGTAACTCGCCCCTGCGGAAAATTGTACGTGCGGATACGCTCGGACCTGTCGCCAGTTCCGACCTGACTGCGGCGGTTCTTCGACATTTCAGCGTCCGCCTGACTTTGGTACAAGTCGTTTAATTTCGTTTTCAGAACTTTCATCGCCTTGTCGCGGTTTTTGATCTGCGAGCGCTCGTCCTGACACTGAACGACTATGCCCGTCGGGATATGCGTGATCCTTATCGCCGACTCCGTTTTGTTTACGTGCTGACCGCCCGCGCCGCCGCTACGGTACGTGTCGATCTTCAAGTCTTTTTCGTTTATGTCCACTACGACGTCTTCGGCTTCGGGCAGAACGGCGACCGTCGCCGTGGAAGTGTGAACTCTGCCCTGCGTTTCGGTGTCGGGAACGCGCTGAACGCGGTGCACTCCGCTCTCGAACTTCAATTTACTGTACACGTCCGCGCCGTTTATCGAGAACACGGCTTCCTTTATGCCGCCGAGTTCCGTCGCGTTAACGTCGATATCTTCGGTGTGCCACCTGTTTTTATCGGCGTACATTTTGTACATTCTCATCAGCGACCCAGCAAACAGTGCCGCTTCTTCGCCGCCCGCGCCGCCGCGGATCTCGATTATAACGTTTTTCTCGTCGTTCGGATCTTTGGGCAGGAGCAGAACTTTGAGTTCGTTTTCGACCGCCGCACGCTCTTCCTTTTTGAGTTCGAATTCTTCCTTCGCGAGCGCGAGCATTTCTTCGTCCTTTTCGGTTTCGAGTAGTTCGCGCGCCTGTTCCATTTCGCCCGTAACGCGGCTGAAATCGTTATAAGCGTTCACGACGGGTTCGAGCGCGCTGTGTTCCTTGACGAGTTTGGTCCACTCCTTGTTGTCGGCTATGATCTTGGGCTTGGAAATAAGTTCCGTAAGCTCGCCGTACTTCTTCTTTATATTTTCGAGTTTCTGAATATTCATTCCTTAATTTTTCTCCGATCTCACGCGCGCGCAGACTACTCTGTCGTTGCCGCCGTAATCTTTTATTACTTCTATTTGCTCGAACTTATCTCCGAGCAACTTTGTTACCGCCGCGGCTTGATCGTACCCTATTTCGAGTATCAACTCGCCGTTTTCATTTAGGTATTCGGGAGCGTCGGAAACGATCCTGCGGTAAAAATCAAGTCCGTCTTCGCCGCCGTCGAGCGCTTCGAGCGGCTCGTAGTTCTTGACTTCCGTGTCGAGCGTTTCTATAACGGACTTTGCGATATACGGCGGATTCGACAGGATAAAATCGAACTTCCGCCCCGCTAAATTTTCGAACAGATCGGACTTTACAATCTCCGCGGAGCCTTTTAAGTTCCGAGCGGCGAGAGCAAGCGCCTTTTCCGAAATATCGCTCGCGGTAACCGTAGCTTTCGTGTTCTTTATAACAGCCAAAGCAATGCACCCCGACCCCGTGCAAAGATCCAGAACGGCGGCGGGCGCGTCGCCTATGCGCTTTATCGCCGTTTCGCACAGCAGTTCCGTTTCGGGACGCGGGATAAGCGCCGAATTATCGACTATTATGCGGTTTTTGTAAAAATCGGTATAACCGAGAACGTACCAGAGCGGTTCGCAATTCTTCCTGCGCGCCAGGATCTCGCGTACGCGCTTATATTGATCGAAATCGGTCTTAGTAACTTCCCTAAGTTCGCTCCTGCGTTTTTTCAGAGCGTCGCAAAGTATCCAATCGCTCTCCGAAGCGTCCGCGTTCGTGCCCGAGAGTTCCTTGTCTATGAGCGTGCGTATTTCGGCGATCGGAATTTCCCCGAACGAAACTTCCGCGATCGCGGGGTCTTTATCCATTTCGGCGACGGCGAGAAAACTTTTCAGAGCGACTTCCGCCATGTCGTCGGTCGGCGGATAAGTCGTAAGGCGTTGCAAAGCAAGTCCCGGCGCGCGCAGGATATTCGTAAACGCGTTGTCGGGCAAAAAAGCCAGGAATTTCAACAGCTCGTAGCTGAGTCCCGCGACGAGCGGCAACAAAGCGAGCCGTATTCCGAACTTTATGAACATATTCATAACTTTTCCGTAATTTTCCGCGCTTACACCCGCGAGCGAAAAAAGCCAATTCGCAAGCGAAAATATGAGTATCGACACGATCATCACGAAAAACAGGAACGTCGTCCCGCAACGGTTGTGGCGCGTCGAGCATTTCTGAACGTTCTCGACCGTCATATCGAGTCCCTTTTCGTAGCAGTTTATGGTCCTGTGTTCCGCGCCGTGATACATAAACGTGCGGCGGATATCCTTGATACGGCTGACCAAAAACAGATACAGCACGAAAATAAGGATACGCAGAACGCCTTCGAGCAGCGACGACAATAGCACGTTTTCGACTTTCAGCCACGTATCGAAAAGAAGAGTCGAGAGAAACGACGGCAAAAGTATAAAAAGCCCTATGCCGAGCACAAGCCCCAAGACGACCGAGAA
This sequence comes from Christensenellales bacterium, assembly GCA_048167245.1. Classification (GTDB taxonomy): domain Bacteria; phylum Bacillota; class Clostridia; order Christensenellales; family Pumilibacteraceae; genus RACS-047. Next base: position 9,420 of record DBEXQE010000101.1, read on the forward strand.
AGTCATCCACCCCTTGCCCGGCACTTCGTCTTCGGGCGCGGAAACCGACGCGCTTTTCAGGAGCGTGTCCACCCCCGTGAACAGACTTACGAAAAACGCGATAAGTCCGCGCAGAACGGGCACTTTCGAGTACCATCTGCCGCTCGACTTGAGCCGCTTCGTTTCGAGCAGGATCTCGCCGCTCGGATCGCGCACAGCCATCGCCATAGCCGTTTTGCCGCGCATCATAACGCCTTCCATCAGCGCTTGACCGCCTATGGAAGAAACCCTTGCCTTTTCCTTTTTCGTTTTCTCTTTCTTACTCACTTTTCACCCGTTCCAAGAAAAAAA
>DBEXQE010000102.1:0-3780 GCA_048167245.1 Christensenellales bacterium
TTCGACTACGCCGTAAATATCGTCGAAATGCGAGTAGAACGTGGCTCGGCTAATATCCGCGCGGGCTACAAGGTCGCTGACCGTGATCTTGCTTATCTCTTTTTTCTCCGACAGCATCGCGATAAACGTGTTTTTTATGAGTTTGCGCGTTTTGACCGACGAATTGTTCATGTTTTTTACTTTCATTTTCGTTTTCCTTATATACAATTTTTCAGTCAGTGTAAAAATCTTTACATTGACTTTATTTTTGTACTTAACTTTGCCGTTTTTATATATTATAATCGAATCACAATAAAAAGTCAACACTGTAAAGATAAATACTTTGTGTAAAAGGAGAACTCAATGAACGTAATAGAAGTTAAAAATCTTACGAAAGATTACGGCTTCGGGCGCGGCGTGTTCGACGTTTCGTTCAGTGTGGGGCAGGGCGAAGTTTTCGGGTTCCTGGGACCTAACGGCGCGGGGAAATCCACGACGATAAGGCACCTGATGGGTTTTTCGAAACCCCAAAGCGGCTCGACTTCGATTTTCGGGAAACCTTCGTTCGACAGGTATTACGAGATACTCGGAAAAGTAGGGTACATCCCCGGCGAGATCGCGCTACCCGCAGGGCTTAACGGAAACGAATTCATCGCTATGATGCAGGACCTGCAAGGCATACATAACGCCGCTCGGCTGAACGAGATGCTCGACCTGTTTCAACTCGGCGAAGCGGAAAGAAAATGCGACGTAAAGCACATGAGCCTTGGCGTGAAAAGAAAGCTCGCCGTCGTAACCGCGTTTATGCACGACCCCGAAGCGCTGATACTCGACGAACCCACGAGCGGACTCGACCCCGTTATGCAGAATAACTTTATCCGCTTTATCCACGAAGAAAAGGCGCGCGGAAAAACGATATTGCTTTCGAGCCACATATTTTCGGAGATCGATTCCACGTGCGACCGCATAGCGATAATAAAAGACGGCGCGATAGTGTCCGAGTTTATAGCCGACGACTTGAAGCACGCGTCTAAAAAGTTTTATACGGTCGGCTTCGGGAGCGAGAAAGCCGCGAACGGATTCAAGGAAAAGCTGTCCCGCGTTCCGTCCGCAAACGTTATAAGCGCTGAAAAAGAAAAGCTGTTCATTTCGGTGGACGACGGCGACATGAACGCGCTCATAGGGCTTTTGTCCGAGTTCGACGCAAAGTCTTTCGGTAACAGGCGCGAAACGCTCGAAGACTACTTTATGAAATTCTATAAGGAAGACAAAGATTTCGGAGGTGCGTTGAAATGAGCGTGATAGAGATAAATTCGCTTACGAAAGATTACGGCTCGGGTCGCGGGATCTTCGATATCGACCTTAAAATAGAGCAGGGCGAAACGGTCGGTTTCGCGGGGACGAACGGAAGCGGCAAAACGACTACGATAAGAAGTATTCTCGGGTTTATAAGACCCACGCGCGGCGGCGTTTCCGTGAACGGGCTTTCTTCGTGGGAACATTCGAGCGAAATAGTCAAAAACGTGGGTTACGTGCCGGGCGAGATAGCTTTTCCCGACTTGGGCACGGGGACTGCATTCCTTAAAAGTCAAGCCGAGTTTCTTGCGCTGAAAGACATGACGCGCGCGAACGAACTCATAGAGCGGTTGCAGCTCGACCCGCGGGCGAACTTGAAGCGCATGAGCAAGGGCATGAAGCAGAAAACGGCGCTCGTGGCGGCGCTTATGAACGATTCGCCTATAATAATTCTCGACGAACCGACCACGGGACTCGATCCGTTGATGCGCGTCGCGTTTCTCGACGTTATAAAGGAAGAGCGTGCGAAAGGCAAAACGATATTCATAAGCAGTCATCTGTTCGAAGAACTCGAAACGACCTGCGACCGCGTGGCGCTTATAAGCAACGGCAGGATAGTCGACGTTGCGGACGTGAACGCTATCGCAAACCGCCCCGTAAAAGAGTTCAAAATAGAGTTCAACTCGCATGAAGATTATGAGAAATTCCAGACCGAGCCGTATAAGATCGTCCGCAGACAGGAGCAGTATTCGCAGGTTACGGCTCAAGTGCCGTCTTTCGACACGGGCGCGCTGTTGAAAACTCTGAAAAACTACAACGTCAAATTCGTATCGGAATTACCGTATACGCTTGAAAACCATTTCAAAAAAATACTAATCGAAGGAGAAAAATCGGAAAATGTTCAGTAAAGCTCTTTTCAAACAATCTTGCAAAGCCAACGGAATAATGTGGGCAGTCATCACGTTCGCCGTATGCTTCATGCTCGCGTGCGTAATGCTGATAAGCGGCAACGGCAGTATCGGCGAAACGACCGAAGCTATTCAGAACACGATCATCAACAAAGAGATAAACGCAAATCTGCAAAACCGCGCGATCGGCTACTACTCGAACGAGATCGACGGTATGGAAAAGTTCGACGGATTTTTCGTCGAAAGGGCGGACGCCGTCGTCAAAAAGACGATACAGGACAATCCGTCGATGAACCCGGCGTTTGCGCCTTTGGCTCTTACGAACACCGAAACCATAGTAGCCGTGTACGGCGGCGCGGTGGAAGACCTTAAAACTTATCTTTTGGATAAAGCCGCGGCGATCGACCCGTCGTACAACGAAGATTCGCCGCAAGCGCAGGAACTTCTGGCGTCCGTCATGTACGCGATAAACCCGAACGGGACGTTCGACGAATTTTATCTGTCGCACGGCGAAGAAGTTCCGCCCGCATACGATATCCCGTCGCTTATAGAAAACTATATCGGCGGCACTCTGGAAGAATACCTGAGCGGCGATCGCGCCGAATACATATCGGCACGCAGCGAAACCTGCTCGGCGGTGTTCTTGGCGGGCAATATAACGATGCGGGAGAACGTCGATAAGATCGTAAGCGAACTGAGTTCTTTCGGCGTAACGCAGGAAAAATACGACTCTTTCGGCTACACGTACGGCTCCGTTAAAAACATAGCCGCCGCAACGGTCATAACTTATCGGAACAGGCTCGAATACGATATGCGCGAGCTTGACGGAAAACTCGCAAGCGGCGAGATAGACGAGCAGATCTACGCCGCCGAATCCGAAAAAGTCAAGGCGTCGCTTACGTCCGCGATAGCGTCGAGTCTGCTCGCGTCGCTCCCGAAAGACGTTGCCGACGCGCTCGAAGAAGTCGGGCAACTCGACTTGTACAGCTTGGTCGTAGGCTCCATATTCTATAAACTCGCGGGACTGCTTTTGCCCATCATCTATATGATAATGGCGTCGAACAACCTTATTTCGGGGCAGGTGGACAGCGGCTCGATGGCGTACGTGCTTTCGACTTCCACGAAACGTAAGACGGTCGTATTCACGCAGGCGCTGTTTCTCGTAACTTCGCTGTTTGCGATGTTCGCTCTTACTACGGTTACGGGCTGTATCTGCCTTGCGTGCGTGGACGGCGTCCTGCTCACGTACGGCGAACTCGTTCTTTTGAACGTCGGCGCGTTCCTTGTGCTGTTCGCTCTGTCGGGTCTGTGCTTCCTTACGTCGTGCTTTTTCGACAGGAGCAAGCGTTCGATGGCTGTCGGCGGCGGACTCAGCATCTTCTCGCTCGTGGCGGCTATGCTCGGACTTTTCGGAAGCCACGTTATCCCGAAAGTCGTAAGGCTCGACGCTCTGAACAACTTCAACTACGTAACGGTCATATCGCTGTTCGACGCTATTTCGATAATAGACGGCACGGTGGCGTTTATATGGAAGTTCGCAATACTCGCGGCGCTCGGCATCATAGGCTACGTAGCGGGTTCGGTCAGATTCGTCAAG
>DBEXQE010000103.1:0-4712 GCA_048167245.1 Christensenellales bacterium
ATAATGGCAAAGAGATCGAAAGCGTCGGTTATAGGAATTATAGCGGCGCTGTTGTGCGTTGCGGCGGTCATGGCGTTCGCGCCGTGGGCGGGCGGAGCTAAAACCGCAGCGGCGGAAGGACCCGCGGGCGCGGAAGTTTACGTTTCCGAAACGTCGGACGGGCAAAAGACGAAACTCGGAGAGTACGAAAATATAAGAAAAGCCGTAGACGCGGCGGTCGCCGATAACGCATCGCAAACCGATACGAAATATTACTACACAGTCGAAGTTTCGGCGGATTGCGAAATAGACATAACGGACACGGCAAACAGATATCCGTCGTCAGGGGGCGTATTCGCAGGCAACGACAATCTTACGGGTATAGTTATCGGCGGCGATATAGATATTACTATAAACGGTAACGGACATACCGTCGTCGTGAAAAATAACAATGCGGAAATTACGCGCGGTATAAGGATACGCGGCGACGCGCACGTCGAGATAAACGATTTCGAAGCGGTTACGATGGCAAAAGCCGAGTCGAAGTGTATTGAAACGCGCGCGGACGGAGAGATATATCTCGAACTGAACCGCGTTATTTTGCAGGTGAGCGGATACGGCAACTCGCAAGCGCTGTGCTTCGGCGGATCGGGATGCATAGCGCGCGACGAAAACGACGTTGCGGTTACGGCTACTTGCGTCGCCATCGATTGCAGTTTCGGAACTCCCGTTGCGGGCAGAAAAATAAACGGCAAAGAAGTGGAGAACTATTTCGACAAGGACGGCGACGGAGTCGCGGACGACGCTCAATGGGCTATCCCCACGAGTCATTACGGAATAATGTCGTTCGTAAAAATAGATCTAACGCTCGACAATTCGAGTTCGGGCGGGTTTGCCGCAATGTATTTGAAACCCGGCAACGGCTCTACGGGATCGAGAAATTCGGTCGTCAATATACGAAATAACTGCTATATGCGCGGATATAGTATATATACGGGCGAGAACAACAATTTCGGAACGGTCGTTTTCGAAAGCGCTTCCGATATGTTGATTTATTACGATTACGATAACGACGGAATTATAGATTATTCCGGATATTCGGACGAATATTATACGGATCCCGACACGGGAGAAGATGTTTACGTAGCGGATCATTACAACGAAACGTCGAACATCGAGATCAACGTAGAAGATTCCACGGTCGAAGCCACTTCGATAGCGCCCGAAATACCCGGCAATCAGTATTGCTTTATGGTGCAGACGGGGAGCAATACCGTTACCGTATCGGGTAACAGCGCGCTCATAACGGACGACGAGTTCCGCGACGCTCCCACGAAAGCGTTCGTCGAATATCCGGGAAATACGAATAAAATAGAAGTTTCGGGCGGACGCCTGTTCAAGTGGAACGAGCTTCCCGAAAAGTATATATTGAGCGACGTGGCGGTCGACGATATGCTGTACGATACTCTGCCTAATGCGGTCGAAAACGCAGAAAGCGGCGAAACGGTATCGCTTATAAGAAATATAACCGCAGAAACCGGCAGTGCCGTCGTTGCCGTGGCGAGCGGTAAAGACATTACTTTCGATCTTAACGGCAAAACGCTGACTTTGAATAATCGGAGCGCGCTCGTCGCGATAGAAAACGACGGAACGCTTACCGTGAAAAACGGTACGATAGAGAGAACGTATGATTCGGCGTCGGGTCCGATGATAGTCAACCGCGGTTCGTTGACGCTGTCGGGCTTATACGTCATCGACAGAGCGGATTCGGACGGCGGCTCGCTGATAGTAAGCGGAAATAACGCGAGAGTAGGCGGTTCGACCGTCGATCTTACGATCGAATCGGGAAATTACATTTCGGCGGGCGGAAACGCCGCGGAAAACGGAAGCAACTCCGCCGTTACTGTCGAGAGCGGGACGCTCGAAAGCCGCAGAACGAACGGCGCGGCGCTCGTGAATTTCGGTAAAGCCGAGATAAAAGGCGGTACGCTCAAAGGCACGGACGCGCTTGTCGTTTCGTCCGACACCGAAATAACCGGCGGCGCGTTTACGGGCGGAATTTCGGTCGGCACCGACGCATTCGTCATTAAAGGCGGAACGTTCGTAGCCGCAGTCAAAAATATCATAGCGCCCTATATCGCCGACGACTATATTCTGACCGATCTCGGGACTACTCTCGTCGTTACGCAATTTACGGCGCGCAACGGTCTGGAATATACTGGAGACGAGTACGCGTTCGGCACGGAACTCAACGCTTTGCTTTCGGATAACAGCGTTAAGATCACGGACGATATGACGGTCGTATGCGAAAGGTACGTAAACTCCGACGGCGACGACGTTTCGGTGCCCGCCGCAGTTAAGAACGCAGGTACCTATTATATAAGGATAACGCTTGCCGACCGATTAGACGCGGTTTTGGAATTAACGATCGGCCGCAAAAGAGTTTCGCTCGAAAATACGGATTTTTCGGCTGTAAAGGTAAACGGAGCCGCAACGAATATACCGCTCGAAAGCATGACTTTGTATAAGTCCGCAACGGGCGCTTATTCGACTGTCAAAGACGGCACGTATACCGAAGCCGTGCAAGTAGTGCGCGGAGTCATCCGCTCCCGCGTGGGAGAAATCGAACTCGGCCTTACGGAAGGGGTAGACGCAAACGCGTATACGGTCGCTTTGGCGAACAACGCGGCTACCGTGGCGGGCAGATATATCGCTACGGCGACGCTGACTGTAAGCGACGGCAACAATTATGCTTTGTATATAGGCGACGCTGACGAACTTGCTCGGCGCGGTATCGAAATAACCGATAACGGCGACGGCACGTTCACGGTGAACAAAATCTGGTATATAGTCGATATGAACGTTTGGCTCGTAGACAAGAGCGGCTCCGATTACGCCGTAAACGCCGGGCACGTGTTCGGTCAATCTCCTGCGATACCCGTGCCGTTTTTAAGCATTGGCGACGCCATAAATCCCGACGAAGCCCCGACGTTCGACGACAAAGTTCATCTTGCTCTTTCGCTCGACGGTAACGAAGTAAGCAACGACTTCCGCAGATACGAAATGAAAGATTATATCAACGATTCCATGCCCGTCGGAAATTATGAATTTGTCGTTTCGGTGGACGGCGGTCTGACGGCGACGTTCTATTACGAAGTTTACGCCGCTACGGTCAATCCGACTATTCTCGAATCGTTTCTCGGATCGCTGTCTGGCAAAAAGGGTGCGGGAAAAACCGTTTCGTTCGAATGGGACGGCTATATGCACGTGTTCGATACCGATATGCGCGACAGTTATAACGCTTTAAGGCAATACGTAGCCGAGCATACTCCGGAACGGCGCGGTTGCTGGGTAGGCAACGCTTACGACGGTTATTACGGCGGACTTACGGTAACGTTTAATATGGACCGCATGCATAATGCGACGTATTACGATCAGAACACTTTGACGGGCTTGGCGACGCGTCCCGACGCACCCGGTCTGTATACCATGTATTATATGATATCCGCGAAGAACTTCGCTCCGATGACGGATCTCGATCCGTACGGTGCGGACTTCGAAACGGCTCGCCGCAGATACGTTTATTACATTCTGATAGTGCGCGGAGTTGAACTTCCGACGACTGATCCCGTCGTGTATAACGGCGCGGCGCAGAAAGCGGACGTGGCAAGCAGCGAGTTCTATACGGTGGACGCGTACGACGGATTTACGGATGCGGGAAAATACGGCGTAACGTTGAGACTGCGCGAACCGGAATACTATTATTGGAAAGGCAAAGCGCTCGGCGAAGCGACGGCGACGGTCGAGTTCGAGATAACGAAAGCTCTGAACGAATTCGTCGAAGCACCGGATATAGTGCGCTGGATAGAAGGCAAGTTCAACGAAGAAGAAAACGGGTTTATAGGCGCGGCTAAGTTCGGAAGTATTTCGTACGTGATAACGGATACCGACGATAACGTAATATTCGACGCGGCGCAGGGGATAGACAAGCGCCATAGTATGAAAGCGGGCACGTATATACTTAAAGCTACGGTAGCGGGCAACGATAATTACAACGGACTTTCGCAGTCGTTCACTATAAGGATACTCGAAAAAATAGGCATGCCTTGGTGGGGAACGTTGCTTATCGCGATAGGGTCGTTGCTCGTCGCGGCGGCAATCATATTCATACTTTGGAAGAAAGGCGTGTTCCGCATAGTAACGGATAAGATAATACTTGCGGTCAAGACGAGAGCGAGCGTGGACGCGGTGATAGCGTCTGTACGCGCGGCAAAGCGCACGGAAGAAGCTAAGAAGACGGTGGAAGCGGCAAAGCGCAGGGAGAAAGCCGAAGAACGGCGCAGGAAAGCCGCGGAAGAAAAGAACAAGCCCGTGGAAGAACGCGCGGCGGCGTTGGAAGCGAAAGCCGCGGCAGAAGAAGCGCGCATAGAGAGATTGCGTGCAAGAAGCGAAGCTATGAGAGCGAGAGCGGAGCGTATGAGAGAGCAGTCGCGCCCGAAAGACGACGAAGTCGCCGCGGAAGCCGCCGCAACGAAAGACGGGGAGTAATAAGGCTTTGCCTTGGCGTTCGCCACTGCGTGGCTCGGCTGAGAACGGCTGGCACTGTCCTTAGCCGAGCGAGCTTGCGAGCGAACGCCGACAAGAAATTGTGTTTATAACACAATTTCCTGTCATTTCGAGCGGAGCGTAGCGTAGTCGAGAAATCGCTTAAATTATCTTTATAATAAGGTATT
>DBEXQE010000104.1:0-3905 GCA_048167245.1 Christensenellales bacterium
CCGCGTGGAAAGGCATGTTGTCTATTATCCCGAAAACTCCGCATTCTTCTCTTAATTTCTCATTCGAACTCTATTCAGAACTCATACGTTTTTAATATATTCAGCGCGATCTCCCGCTTCGCGAGCCTTAGTTCCATCGCCTGTTTTTCTATGTGCTTGTGCGCTTGCTGTTCGTTGTAACCGAGCGTCTGCATAAGGATCATTTTCGCACGGTCCACTATTTTCACGTCGTCCAGCTTCTTTTTAAGCCCCGCGTTCTGATTTTTCACGTTCGCCACGCGCGCGTTCGCCGCGCTTATAAACGTTACGGCGGAAAACAGCGTCTTTCCGTCGAGCGGCTTCGAAACGGTAAGAACTCCGACCGCCGCGAGTCTTTTTGCGGTAACTTCGAACGTTTCCCGTTCGCACAGCAGTATAACGCCTACGCCCGACAGGGCTATCTCTTCCGCCAGCTTATCGCTCCGCATATCCGAAACCGAATTCACGACGATAAGGTCGTACTCCTTGCGTTCCGTTTCGCCGAGCGCGCCTGCGCCGCTATCCGCGTAAGTTACGCTGTAATCGTCCGCGCGACGGACTATGCCGCATATCGCGTCGAACGCCTGCTTAGATCCGCTTACTATCAGGGCTTCCAAACGAAATTTCTCCTTGACCGTCCTCCGAACTCAAAAAATGCGCCAAACTACTCTGCATAAAATATGCGTTCACCGCAATACCGCTTTTATGATGAACGCCTTTGTTTTTACGCAACTTTTGCCATACCGTTTTATCCCTATAAATATACCACCGAAAGAAGATAATTGTCAAGCGAATAAAAAGAAAAGCTCCCCTTGACAAGAGAGCTTTTTTTCGTTACTCGAACCGTTCGTCTATAAATTTTTGCAGATCCTGTAAAATAACTTCGTTTTCTTCGGACGTTTTGCAAGCCGTCAGATAAAACTTGATGAGCGGCTCCGTTCCCGACGGACGGACGATAAGCTGAGTGCCGTCTTCGGCGCGGAAAAGAAGAACGTTCGACTTGGGCAGATCGAACTCGGTCTGAGTAAGATAATCGACCGTCTTGACGATCTTAGATCCCGAAAGCTCGCTCGGAAGATTTTTGCGCAGATCTGCCAAAAGTTCTTTCATTTTGGCGTTGCCTTCCGCTCCCGGATACTCTTTCGATATGAGTTTATGCTCGTATTTGCCGAATTCGCCGTAAATTTCGTTTATTCTGTCTACGAGCGTCTTGCCCTGCTTTTTGTAATAAGCCGCCATTTCCGCGGTCAGCATAGACGCCACGACGGCGTCCTTGTCGCGCACGTACGTACCCGACAGATAACCGTAACTTTCTTCGTAGCCGAGAACGAACCTGTCTTCTTCGCCTTTCTTTTCGAGCTTGCCGATAACGTCGCCTATATACTTGAAACCCGTCAAAACGTCGAACACTTCCGCGTCGTACTTTGCCGCTACTTTCTCCGCGAGAGCCGTCGAAACTATCGTCTTTACGAGTACGGGTCTTTCGGGCAGAGTGCCGTTTTCCTTACGCACCGAAAACAGAAAATCGGTCAGAAGCACGCCTACTTCGTTGCCCGTCATAAGCGCGTAGTCCGAGCCGTTCTTCACGGCTATGCCCATCCTGTCGGCGTCGGGATCGGTTGCTATCAGAAGATCCGCGCCGCGCTCTTTCGCAACGGACAACCCGAGTTCGAGCGCCGCGGCTTTCTCGGGGTTCGGATACGTGCAGGTCGTGAAATTCCCGTCGGGTCTGTCTTGCGGCGGAACGGCGAAAATCTCGTCTACGCCGACCCTTTTGAGCATCTTCGGGACGAGTCTGTATCCCGTGCCGTTAAGCGGCGTATAGGCTATTTTTATGCCGTCTGCGCGCATAAGCGAACGGCTTTCGACGCAGGAAAGATATTTTTCTTCCACGTCGTCGTCGACGGTTTCGATAAGCCCCTTTTCGGAGTAATCGGCAAAAGTATCGGTAACGACTTCGAACGGATCTACCTTTTCGATAAAACCCGTCATCTCGTTTGCGGCGGCGTCGGTAAGCTGACAGCCGTCGGAGCCGTAAACTTTGTAGCCGTTGTACTTCGCGGGATTGTGGCTCGCGGTTATCATAACGCCGATATCGGCTTTCTTTTCGCGCGTCAGAAACGAAAGGAACGGCGTGGGCATGAGCTCGCGCGTTATATACGTTTTTATCCCGTTTGCCGCAAACACTTCCGCGGCCCTGCGAGCGAACAGATCCGAGTTGATACGGCTGTCGTAGGCTATCGCCGCCGACTTGTAGCCGTGGCTTTTCATGCAATCGGCTACGCCTTGCGTAACCTTAGCGATCGTGTACACGTTAAGACAATTCGTCCCCGCGCCTATTTCTCCCCTGAGTCCGCCCGTGCCGAACTCCAAGTCTTTATAAAAAGCGTTTTCTTTGGCTTTTTCGTCGCTTTCCATAGCTTTAAGTTGCGCCGAAATCGTTTCGTCCGTAACTTTTTCGCGCCATAAACCGAACTTTTCCTTATAAGTCATAACTTTTTCTTTCTCTCCGCTTTGAATTTTTTCGCCTAAAAATTCCTTGGTAAATTGCTCCGCCGTAACGCTGCTGCGCTTAGTCGCTTTCCATTTAGGCTTGAACAGAACGCCGAGCGTGATGCCGACGGCATAGAATATCATAAACAACGGGAACAGAATTATACCGGGAATGAGCTTATAAAACGGCGCTTTTATTCTCTTTCGATCGAGAATACAAACGAGAAGCGCCTGCGCTATAAAAGGTATCGCGTACGCGAATACGAGAATTTTCCACAGCATATCGAGCACTAGCATCGCCGCGGCGTAGTCGTTGAACAGTTTATAAACGAAATCGTAAATATAATACGCGGGAAACCACAGACACGCAACGCACGCGAGCGGAACGAAAAGCTCCGTTATGAACATATCGAGATACGTGAATTTGAAAGTCGTGAAAAACTTTCCCAAAGCGCGCATGCCGTGCTTGCGGAACGTAGTGTTCAGTCCGCGCCCCATGCGCATATTGCGTCTGAACGTGTCTTTGAGCGACACGGGCTGATCTTCGTAGACAATCGCGTCCTTTACGTACTCTGCTTTCGTGCCTTCGTTAAGCTCGCGCAGGGAAAAATCGGCGTCTTCGCAAAAGCCCATATCTATCCAGCCGCCGTTTTTGCGAATGATCTCGGCGGAGATAGTCATGCCCGGACCCGACATAAGCTGACCCAAACGCAGTGCCGAGCGCGTCTGAGCGTTGAACCTGCTGTCGCGGATATACCAGAGTCCCGAGATCGAAGAAATGATATTCTGCGTCAGATTTTTCGAGTTGTTGTATCCGCGCGCGAGTTTTACGCCCGCGCAAATCGCGTCGTTCATTTTCGTTATGTAATCGGGATGCGGAAAGTTGTCGGCGTCGAAGCGTATGAACGCGTCGTAATTATCGTAATTTTTCAGTATGTTTTCGAACCCGTATTTAAGCGCGTAACTCACCCTGCGGTGCGACGGATCGTCGTCGGACCTTTCAAAAACTATCGCGCCCTTCTGCCGCGCGATCTCGGCTGTTCCGTCGGTGCAGTTGTCCGCCACGACGAAAACGTCGAACAGTTCCCGCGGATAATTCTGTTTCGATATGGTTTCAAGCGTAGCCCCTATTACGCTTTCCTCGTTTCGGGCGCATATGATAATACCGAAGCGCTTCTTTTCTTTCGCTTCGGGATATTTTTTCGCGGGCAGAAAAAACAGCAGGATATAAACGATCTGCAAGCCGAGCGCAACCATAAACAAGGCTATCACAACGTAATTTATTATGAATAAAACGTAATTGAATGTTTCCAAATGCTCGTTCCCGCAATCACACGATAATTCGAAACTATTATACAATCTTTTTCGATAAATATCAATTAAAAAACGCGGTA
>DBEXQE010000105.1:0-4039 GCA_048167245.1 Christensenellales bacterium
CTATATATTAAACTGTTTTTGAAAGTACAGTCGCGTCGTAGACGGGGATGAATGTACTTTCAAATAAAAATTACCCCTTTCATCACTTATCTTAGAGACGAAAGGGGCGCTTCGCGGTACCACTCTAATTTCCGAACGTAAAGTTCGGACGCTTTTACGAATACTATCATATTCTCCCGTTGTAACGGTCGGTTTCCGTCGCCGTCTACTCTCTTCGGAAAGATTTCGGGGCGCTACTCGTCGGGGAGTTCCCTAAGTTCCCGCGTCCGCCTTGCACCGTAGCGGCGGCTCTCTGGATCGCTTCGAACTTTAAGTACTGTTCCGAGTCTGCGTATTTGTTATATTGTATAAATTCTACCATAACTTTCGCGCGGTGTCAACAAAAAGACAGCCGATTTTCGTTTGATTTTTTATCGTATAAATGATATACTCTATAATGAAAAGTTATTCAAATATATGCGGATATGCGCAAATACGTTATTCGGAGAGAAAGACACATGAAAAATCAGACCGTATTGGTAATAGATTTCGGCGGACAGTACAATCAGCTCATAGCGCGCCGGGTCCGCGAGCATAATATTTACTGCGAAGTTATATCCTACAAAACGCCGATGGAAAAAATACGCGCGGCGGAGCCGAAAGGGATAATATTCACGGGCGGACCGAAGTCGGTCTATCTCGACGATTCCCCGAGAATGAGCAAAGAGATCTTCTCTCTCGGAGTTCCTATTCTCGGCATTTGCTACGGCGCGCAGTTTCTCGTATACGGACTCGGCGGCACGATAGGAGCGGCGAGCGCGGAAGCCGCGGCGGAGTTCGGCAGAACGGACTGCGATTTCGACACCGCTTCTCCGATCTTCAAGGGCTTGAAGAAAAAATCCGTCGTATGGATGAGCCACAACGACTATATAAAGGAGCTTCCCGCAGGGTTCCGCTCGGCGGCTCACAGCGAAAAATGCCCCTACGCCGCGATCGAAAACGCGGAAAAGAAGTTTTACGGCACTCAGTTTCACCCCGAAGTAAACCATACGGAGCAGGGCTTCGACATGCTCGGTAATTTCCTGTTCGACGTTTGCGGATGCAAGGGCGACTGGACTATGGAAAGCTATGCCGAAACGGCTACCCGCGAGTTGCGCGCGAAAATAGGGAGCGGTAAAGCGTTGCTTGCGCTCTCGGGCGGCGTGGACAGCTCGGTCGCCTGCAAATTGCTCGCGAACGCCATAGGAAATCAGCTCACGTGCATTTTCGTAGATCACGGGCTTATGCGCAAGAACGAAGGCGACGAAGTCGAAGCGGCTTTTGCCGACAGCGGCGTCAATTTCGTGCGCGTGAACGCGGGCGAGAGATTTTTGAGCAAGCTCTCGGGCGTTACCGAACCAGAACGAAAGCGCAAGATAATAGGCGAAGAATTCATAAGAGTTTTCGAAGAAGAAGCGAAGAAGATCGGTAAAGTCGACTATCTTGTTCAGGGTACGATATATCCCGACGTGATAGAGAGCGGGCTCGGGGACGCGGCTGTCATAAAGTCGCACCACAACGTGGGCGGACTTCCCGATCACGTGGATTTCAAGGATATAATAGAGCCGTTAAGGCTTCTGTTCAAAGATGAAGTGCGCGCGCTCGGCGCGGCTTTGGGATTAAGCGACAAGCTCGTCTGGCGTCAGCCGTTCCCGGGCCCCGGGCTTGCGATCCGCATAATAGGCGAGATCACTCCCGACAAAGTCGCGATCTTGCAGGACGCGGACGCGATTTTCCGCGAAGAGATCGCCGCGGCGAAACTCGACAGGGATATAAACCAGTACTTTGCGGTGCTTACGAATATGCGCTCCGTCGGCGTCATGGGCGACGGCAGGACTTACGACTACACTCTCGCGCTCCGCGGAGTTACCACTACCGATTTCATGACAGCCGACTTTTCGCGAATTCCGTACGACGTTCTCGAAAAAGTTTCCACGCGCATAGTCAACGAAGTGGGGCACATAAACCGCATAGTCTACGACATAACGAGCAAGCCGCCCGCGACTATCGAGTGGGAATGATCGAAGGCAGGGGCGTTAAGCGAAGAACATTCCCGCAGTCATATCGAGATAATTATCGCCCGAATAATCGGGGAAACGTTTTCTGATCTCCGCTTTGAACTTTTCGGCGGTATCGCATTTTGCCGCTATGCTTTTCAGTTCGTTCAGATAGTCGATTTTCGTTTGCGCGTCTTTCAGATCTTCGGGCGTGTAGTGCGAAGTCAGGATCAGCGCGTAGCCTTTCGAAATATAACCTTTGAGTTCCGAAACGATCGCGTCGGCATGAGCCGCGCCCGCTACTATCGAGTGGCAGTCGTGTCCGAGCATATGCGTATAGACCGCGTTTATTTCGGGGATTTCGATATTGTAAGCGTCGGGCGTTTTCGTTATGACGAAATCCAATCCGCCGATCGTTACCTTGCCTTCGTCTATTATATTTCCGATCTTATGCAGGGACTTATCGAATATTTCTCCGAACGCGTTTGCAAAGTTGTTGATAAGCGCTTTGCCGCCGCCGTTTTCGCCGTATTCCTTTGCGTTTTGCGTGGCGTACTTCGGAACTATCGGCAAAAAGTTTCCGCCCGCGTCGTGATACGCGATAAGCATTCCGGCTACTTCCGTGCCGGACAGATATTTTTCGAGTTCGGCGTTGTTGTCGAAAAAGCAGGGCGATTCGATAACGACGGCTTTGCCGTTCTTTTCTACGATAAAAACTTCGTCGCTTATAAAGTCGTTCGTCTTGTAAGCGTGCAGTTTTACGCTGCCGAAATCGTAGACGTGCATTTCGCCCTTATCAAGGCTTACCGTACGGAAATTGTTCTTGTTCATAATGTTACCTCCGAAAAAATGATTTATTTTCTCAACCTTACGGTTACGCTCGGAGTATAACAAAAGAGAAAAGAAAACGCAATAACGTTACTTTTTTATTACCGGATAATAGATTTGTTACTTAGTTTCTTTTTTGAACCGTCGGCTCATTTCATGAACGATTCGTCGGCATAGGCGTCCTGCCACTTGCCGCCGTTCAAGCGGTGGATCTCTTCGGTGGCAAGAAAGAATTTTTCCACGCAACGCGTCGCGGGATAGAACTCGGTGAATTCTCCGTCGACGAACGTGTAAAAGCGCGACATATCGGTGCACATTCCGTACGTCGGCAGATTTTTGCTCGGGATATGAAAAGAATAGTCTTTGCCGTCTTTCGTGCCGTTGTAACTAAGTCCCGAGCGGTCTATCGTAAGAGTTCCCGAGCCGACTATTTCGGAAGTCGCTTGCTTTTTCAGCAGTTTGTATTTCGGCAAAGTTCCGAGTTTGACTTCGGCTGAGAACGAGAAATTTTCGTCTTCGATCTCTTTGCGAATGATATCGCGTTGCATTTTCGTCCACTGCGTCTGAGTGTCGGGGATAACGCAGGTTTCGTCCAAAGGGTGAAACGCATATGTAGAGTCGATCTCCGCGCCGTTGCCGCAGGCGGAGCATTTTATTATATTCCCTTCGCCGTGCATGGTGAACTGAGCGCCGCACTTGGGGCAACAGAATAATAGGTCTTCGAGATTTTCGGCGGCTCTGCCGTGCATGTCGTACGAATATTTACGCTCTTTGTTCCAGGCGAAATCGTCGTGCCACAGCTTTTCGTTCACGATCTTTTCCACTTCTTCCGCCGTTAAGTTATCGAGATCTTCGGGCTCGAACATTTTGTCGTATACGACTTCGACTTTGCCGCAACGCTCGTCGTTCGTGTGCTTGGGACAGGTCAGGTATCCGCCCTTTATTACCGAATAATATACGGGAAGCCTTAGATGCTTTATGAGCTTACCCGTCGCTATCGCCACGGGCTGATTGTATCCGCGGATAGAATTCATCCCCTCGGGGAAAAGACATATCCTGCCGTCGTCGAGAGCCACGCGCAGGATCTCTTTTATCGTGTAGTGATCGGGGACGAAGTTCTTTTTCGGTATCGTGCGCATAAGTTTGAATATGCCCGCCAGGTGAGAGCGGAAAAATTCGTTGTAGCCGACTACGAA
>DBEXQE010000106.1:0-3466 GCA_048167245.1 Christensenellales bacterium
AAACCGAACGCGACAAGGCGGATTTTTCTTATGTTTTAGACGGTTCGGGCGAATGGGAGCGGATCAAAATTCCGCACTACGACGGACCCGACGGCAGATGGAATGCTTTTTATCGTACCGAAATAGATATCGAAAGCAAACAACGGGACAAATTTTATCTTTTGGATTTCGAAGCGGTCGATTATATAGCGGAAGTATACGTTAACGGGCGAATGGCAGGTCGCCATACGGGCTTTTTTGCGCCGTTTTGCGTGAATATGACCGATTATATACACACGGGGAAGAACACGCTTTTGATCGTTGTGAAAAACGACGTTACGTCTACCGGGGTAAATGTAGACGGAACGATGCATTACGGGGATAAGATTTACGGCGCGACGCATTTCGGTTACGATGAGCCGAATTTGGGTTGGCACCATTGTCCTGCCGGAGCGGGTATATTCGGCAAAGTGAAAATGTCGGTGGTGGGCGCGAGCCGGATCACGGATATTTTCGTGCGCCCCGATATCGATAACGCCGAATTTATTGTGAATACGACGGTTTTTACTTATGCGTACAAAACGTGTAAGTATAAGGTAGCGTATACGTTGGAAGGGCGTAATTTCAAGGGATCGGTTTTCGAAAACGCGGCGGGTAAAACCGATCCGTTTACCGTAGACGAGAATTATTTGACCGCGAAATTCAAACTTCCCGATTTTAAGTTGTGGACTCAAAAAACGCCGTATTTATATGCCTTAACGGTAACTCTTTATGACGAAGCGGGAAACGTTGTGGACGAAAAGCAGACGCATTTCGGCATGCGAAAATTCCATATGGACGAAAACAGTACGCCGAAAGGGGCTTTTTATCTTAACAACGAAAGGATCATGCTTCGCGGTACAAACGAAATGGGTCATTTGCCCCTTTGCGTGATCCGAAACGACTACGAACAACTTATCGACGATATTCTCACGGCAAAAGTCGCGCATTTGAACTTTTACAGAATGACGCAACGACCCGTTCAAGATGAGATCTATACTTATTTCGATATGCTCGGAATGCTTTGTCAAAGCGATTTCCCTTTGTTTTCTTACTTAAAACCGAGTGCGGTCGGGGAAGCGTTGAAACAAGTACGCGAAATGGAAATTCATACGCGCAATCACCCGTCGGTCGTCGTCGAGACGTTTTGTAACGAAACGTTGGATAAAACCGCATGGGGAAAAGAACAGTACAATCTTTCGCGTTATGAAATAGAAAAATTTTTCAACGCGGCGAAAGAAGTCGTGGAAATTTACGATCCCGAACGCGTTATCAAATATTGCGAGGGGGATTATGCTCCGCTTGCGGAATCGTACGGGATAAACGATTTCCATTGTTACACTTTTTGGTACGTTTCTCACGGGATGCCGAGCGGTAAATTGCGAAAGGGCTATCTTCCTCCGATCCGTCCGGATCATATGACGGGTTGCGGCGAGTTCGGCGTGGACGGATTGGATAGGTGGGAGCTTATGCGGAAATACTGTCCGAAAGAATGGCTTCCCGAAACGCAGGATGAACCCTGGTCGCCCAAACCGATAGCCAAAGAGCAATGCTACGTGTTGCACGGGGATTTCTTTCCCGAACAAAATACGGCACGGGAATGGATCGAAGCAAGCCGAGATTGGCAAAGAGAGGCGATTAAAAATTACGTGCATATTTTGCGGTTGCGTTCGGACTATATCGAAAGCACGGCTGTGCATCTTTTGATCGACGCTTGGCCTTGCGGTTGGACGAAAGCGCTCGTAGACGTCGACAGAATCCCGAAGCCCGCCTATTACGCTTTGAAAGAAGCGAACATTCCGGTGAGAGTCAGTCTCAGACGCGATAAATTCACCGTGTATGAAGAAGATTCGTTGATCACCGAATTATATGTTTTTAACGATACGTCTCAAAAAAAACAGGTAAAAGCGACGGCTACCGTATATTATAACGACGTCGCTACCGAAAGCTATGAAGTCGAAATAAACGCAAAAGCAGTCGGTACGACTTACGGCGGCGAAATTCATACTGCGCTTCCCAAAGGATTTACGGGTGTCGTTCGGGTCGTCGTTAAGCTCGAAAATGCCGAAGAAACAACGTTTGACGAAGTGCGATATGAAGTAAGCCCCGCGTTAAAAAAGGCAAGTTCCCGTCCGCTGATATTGAGCGAAAAGCTGGAATGCGTAAGGCGGATATGCAATGAAACCGTAAACGACGGCGTTTTGTTTGTGGACGGAGATCACTATTTTTCCCATCAAGAAACGCTTGAAAGCGAAGCAAAAGCGGGGAAAAGAATAGTTATTTTTGCGGATAAGCCGCTGAATGTTTTGGGCGAAGATATTATTTTTCGCGTTCATACGTTGGAAGAAGAAGTACGTGCGAATAATTTCGTCGCAAGAAGCGAAACGAGTATTTACACGAAAGAATTCGACGAAACGGCATTCCGAAATTTCTACAATGCCGAGAAAGATTATCAAGATCTGACCGCTTGGTTTAAGTTTGAATGGAGCGGTTCGGAAGAAATTTTGTACACGTATGAGGATTGCGACGATCCCCGATATGCTTTACACAAAAAGCATAAGATGATCGCCGCGCGCAAAAAATACGGGAAAGGCGAAATCATTTTGACGACGTTGTCTTGTCTGCGGGGATGTATCGGCAATAACCCCGCGCTTGATAAGCTGATCGTGAATTTCATCGAAAAATCAATGAGCGAATAGGTGCTTTGCGTTTTAATATGGGACGAAAACGATATGTTTTGAAATATTTCAGCCCGGCGGACGATAGCGTAGAGGGCTGGGAAAACTATTCGTTGCCGCTGGGCAACGGTTATTTCGGCGCGAATATTTTCGGACGGACGGATAGCGAACGTATTCAGTTTACCACTAACGTGTTTGCGAACGATTATTCGAAAGGCGGCGTTTCCGATTTCGCGGAAATTCGCATATGTTTCGGATATACGAAAGTTTGCGATTACGAACGAGGATTGAACTTAAATGAAAGCGTTGCATATACGAATTATTCTGTCGGGAACAACGAGATAAACTGTAAAGCATTTTTGTCTTATCCCGACGAAGTTTTCGTTTACCGAATAAATTCGACGAAGAAATCGGATTTTTCCGTTGAGCTTGTGATACCGTATTTGGGCGAACGCACCGTCGAAGACGGCGGACGGACGGGCGAATTGTCTGTAAAAGACGATCGGTTGGTTATGCGCGGCACGTTGCCTTTCAGAAACCTTGTCTATGAGGGGCAAATAGAAATTGCGACGGACGGGATCGTGTCGGCGGGCGACAAGCGATTATATGTAAAAGGGGCAACGCAAACTACCTTATTCTTTATTGCGGATACGTCATATAAACTCGATGAAAGTATATTTTTGGACGGTAATCAAAAAGCAATAGGCGAAGATCCGCATGAGCGGGTGGAGCGTAAAATAAGCAAAGTCGTCGCTTTGGGATATAATGAA
>DBEXQE010000107.1:0-12128 GCA_048167245.1 Christensenellales bacterium
GAATTCCATAAAAAAATGATAACAAAAAATGTTATCATAAACTTGACAATAACAAAAATTGTTACTATAATATATTTAAGTAATAAATTTCGGAGCCGAAACAGATGAAATGTTTTATTCACGTCGATAAAGAAGCCGTCGCTGCATGTAAAAATTGCGGAAAGGGAATGTGTGCCGACTGTTCGGCGTATTCCGGACACAGCGGAATATGTCCCGAGTGCAGAAAAGCCGAATTCGAAAAAGAACTCGCCCGGCTTAAAACGGAAGTAAGCGAAGATCGTACCAAAATGACGTGGTTCTGCATTGCCGCCGCTTTGATAATTATCGCGGCGATAGTCATTTCGATCGTTGCAAAAACGGTATGGGGCATGTTGATCGTGCTTATAGATATCTATTTTGCCGTTAAGATAGTTTCGAAAGCAAAAGAAATAAACGAAACGACCCAAAGAATAAATTATCTTACGGGCGAGCTCACAAAGTTGAACACGGCGCTTGCAAGCGGCAGCGGACTTATTTGAAAAACATAAAAGGTCGCATATTATGCGACCTTTTCCATTGCGGCTTATTGAATAAATGCGACAGAGAAATCAGCAGTCTTCG
Organism: Christensenellales bacterium; assembly: GCA_048167245.1. Classification (GTDB taxonomy): domain Bacteria; phylum Bacillota; class Clostridia; order Christensenellales; family Pumilibacteraceae; genus RACS-047. The sequence goes on from DBEXQE010000107.1 coordinate 601, forward strand.
CGGTCGAAGAACCTTCCTTTGTTGAGCGCGGCGATGAATTCGTTCGTAAACGCCGAGAATTCGTTTCTGCCCTTGCTCGTGATGACGCCCTTGTCGTTTACCATGCCGGACTTGTTGCCGCACAGCGAAGCGTTTTTAAGCGTCGGAGCGCATCTTAACAGTTCTACGGCGTCGCCGCTCGCGCCGAGCGGTTTGCAGTGCTTGAACGTGTTGTTTATATAGTCGAGCGTGTGCGGGTTTTGCATGAGAGTTTCGACGTGTTGTTTGCCGGACGGGATATATATCGCGTCGTAGAGAACGGGCGAAGTCGTGGCGTAGGTCTGACTTGCGTTAAGAGTCCTGTTGTCTTTTGCCGTAACGACGCCTTGCGCGCCCGAGATGATCTCGACCGTCGCGCCCGCGGTTATTGCGGCGTTCGCTATCGCGTCCGTTTCGCGCTTGTCGAAACCGCACTCCAACAGTATGCCGACTTTACGCGTCTTGGCGGAGCTTACCGTTTCGGCTTGGCTCAGAGCGGGGGACGGCTTTACGTTTTTCGCCTTGAACGGCATTGCGGGCGGCGTTGCGCCTATGCACGTTGCGACCTGCGTCGCAAGCTCTCCGTCTATGTTGTTCAGCATATTCACTACGGCTTGGCGCGTGTCCGTGTTCTTGACCTTGCCGAGTTCGAATCTGAAAGCGTTTATAACGTGCTTTTTCTCGTACGGCGCCAAACTGTGCCAGAACATTATCGGCTGAGAATAGAAGTTTTTGAAAGAGTCGGCGCGTTTGCGGACGAGCGTTCCGTCTGCTTTGTCCGTGCAGTGCGCGTACGCGCTTTCGCCGAGCGCCGCGGGGTGCGGTTCGCCCTTGTTCAGAGCGTTGGGGAAGTAGGAAACGACCCCTTGGTCTATCGACGTGCGGTGGATCCCGTCGCGGTGATTGTTGTTGATTTTCACTATCGGACGGTTGATCGGTATTTCGTGGAAGTTCGGACCGCCTAAACGGCTGAGCTGAGTGTCGGGGTACGAGAACAGCCTGCCTTGAAGAAGCGGGTCGTTCGAAAAATCTATGCCGGGGACTATGTTCGCGGGGCAGAAAGCGACCTGTTCGGTTTCGGCGAAAAAGTTCGTAACGTTGTGGTCGAGCGTCATTTTGCCTATGCGCTTTACGGGAACGAGTTCTTCGGGCCATAGCTTGGTCGGGTCCAAGATATCGAAGTCGAACGAGAATTCGTCTTTCGGGTCGAGAAGCTGAACGCCGAGCTCCCATTCGGGGAAGTTCCCGCAGAAAATGTTTTCCCACAGGTCGCGGCGGTTGAAGTCGGGATCGACGCCCGCTATTTTCTGCGTTTCGTCCCACACGAGCGAATGAACGCCCAAAAGCGGTTTCCAATGGAATTTGACGAACTTGATCTGACCTTTCGCGTTCACGAATTTATACGTGTGGATGCCGAAGCCTTCCATCATGCGGTAGCTTTTCGGAATGGCTCTGTCGGACATAAGCCACATCATGTTATGCGCCGTTTCGGGGTTGTTCGCGATAAAGTCCCAGAACGTGTCGTGCGCGCTCGCCGCCTGCGGGATCTCGTTGTGCGGCTCGGGCTTCAACGCATGCACGAGATCGGGAAATTTCATCGCGTCCTGAATAAAGAACACGGGCATATTGTTGCCGACTAAGTCGTAGTTGCCTTCCTGCGTGTAGAATTTGACGGCAAAACCGCGCACGTCGCGCACGGTGTCGGCGGAACCGCGGAAGCCCGCGACCGTCGAGAACCTGACGAACACGGGAGTTACGAGAGCGGGGTCGTTCAGAAAGTGAGCCTTCGTTACGGCGGCTTGACTTTCGTAGACTTGAAAATGACCGTGAGCGCCGGATCCGCGCGCGTGAACTATGCGCTCGGGTATGCGTTCGTGATCGAAGTGCATGATCTTTTCGCGGAATATGAAGTCTTGCAGAAGCGTAGGTCCGCGTTCTCCGGCTTTGAGCGAGTCGTCGGTGTTCGCGATCCCTATGCCTTGGTCGGTCGTCATCGCGCCCGCGCCGTGGCTAACGTATTCGGCGGACAGTTGCCGCAGTTTTTCGTTGTCGGTTGCTTTCGAATTTATTCTTTTCATAGATACTTCTCCGTTTTTTTATTTTCGTATCTATGAATTTATCGACGCTTTTATCGAAAAGTATACGCCTAAATCACGTTTGCGTCCGATTTTTTCGCGCGCTCAATTTCTCTTTTTCAGTCTGAGATCGTCGCCCGAAAGCGCCGCGACGTAGCTTAACGCCTTGTCGAAAAGGCGGCTGTAAATTCTCTCGCCGTAGCGAGCAAGGATCGCGTCGGGGCTAAGGTTCGACGTAAAGAGCGTAAGTTTGTTTTTGTACATTCTTTCGTTGAGCACCGTGTAAAGGTATTCGAGCGTTATGTTTTTGAACACGCTTTCGGTGCCTAAGTCGTCTATTATAAGGAGCGAGCTGTCGAGAAGCGGGCGAATGTACGATTGTTTTTTGTCGTCGAAAGTCGTGTGGTAATTCAGCGCGCGCTGAACGAAGTCGAACGCCGTAACAGCCGTTACGCCGTCGCCGCGCGAGAGCATGTATTCGGCGGCGCAACCCGCCAGAAACGTTTTGCCCGTGCCCGTTCCGCCCAAAAGCACTATGTTGCGCTTTTTGTTGTTCGGGAATTTTTCGAGTATTTTGGCAACGGCGTCGAATACTATCCCGTTGCGGGTAGCCGCTTCGCCGTACAGCGATATGTCAACGTTTTCGAATTTGCGCAACGGAATGTTCACGTTTTCGCCGTCGTTTATCGCGAGCGATCTTACGCAGGAGCAGATCTCTCCGCCCGGCAGGATCCCCTTGTCGGAGCAGAGTTTGCAGTGCGGCGGGGGATTTAAGACCTTTTCGGTAAGACCGAGTTTTCCGAGCAGTTCGCTTTTTGTTTTGCGCAAAGAGATCACCGCGGCTTTATCGACTTTTTCGCCTTTCGCCGCCGCGAGAGAATAGCTTTTGAGTTTTTTTTCCGTTTCGTAAAGAGCGGGACTTTCGTCCAAAGCCCGCTCGAAAAGAGATCGCGCCGCGTAAAGCTCGTCGGATCTTCTTTTTACAACGTATTCGATTGCTTTCCTGTAATCCATAACTTAAAATTCCGTTAAATGTCTTCGTCGTCGAGCCTGTCGAACATAGCGTTCAACTCTTCCGCCGACAGCCGCCGCTCGATGAAGTTCTGTTGCGGCGCGGGCGGTTGCGCTTTGTCCGCGCCCGTCTTTTTCGCGTCGTCGACCGTCTTTATTCCTTTGCCGTACCAGTTCGAGAGTATCGAGTTAAGGTACGCCATGGGGTTCGATTTGTCCTTTGCAAGACTTGCCGCATACGAAAGGAGTTCTTCGCTCATATCCCACGAGTGAGTCCAGGTGCGGTAAAAATCTCTGTCGCGGCTCGCGACGGGGCGGCTCAGATCCATTACGGCGAACAGTTTTTTGATCTCGTCGTCGGTCGCGAGCGACGCCTGCAAAAATTCGGATATGCTTTCGGCGGAAACGAGTCCCTGTTTGTAGAACTTGTTGACCGTAGAGTTCATGCCTTCGAGTTCGCGCACGTTGCGGCGGAAACAGTAGTCGGCTATCTTTTCGAGAACTTCCGCCGAAAAACCCATGTTCGTCCAGGGCAGTACGTACGTTTCTATTATGTAGTCTAAGCTGTCGTACCTAAGCCCCAAAACTTTGAGTATACGGCGCGTAAGCTCGTAGAGTTTTTCGCGGTTTTCTTCGAACGCGTCTATCTCGCGCATGGAGAACAGCCTGTTGTCGCAGTAGCGCGACAAGAGCATGTCGAGCGTCTGTATCCCGCCCTTTTTCACGCGCTTGGCAACGCCTATGATCGTTTCGAGCGCAAAACCGTACTCGTTCTTCCATTTAAGGAGCATATTGCGGTCGTTGTAGTCCGCGCCGCGTCTTAGCCCCAACGCTTTTATAACGGCTTGCAGATCCTTATCGTAAAGGTCGAGATCGGACAGCTTTTCCTGCACGCGGTCGTACGTCGTGTACCCCTCGTGCGCTAAGTTTTTGGCGACCGCAAGAATGTACGGGTAGGTTATCGACGCGCCTTTCAAACGTATGCAGTAGCCTATGACAGTCAAAAGCGCCTTGTCTTCTATGTGGTACGACTCCATAAGATCATAGTATTCGTCATACTCGTTCGGCAGAATGTTCCTGTCTTTTATGATAGCGTGGAGCTGATCGTTGAACGCCTTGTATTTTTCCTTGCTGTACTTTTTTATCCGACGCGAGTAAGGCACGACGGGCAGATATTCCACGCTCGGCGGGTCGGGGGATATGTTCACGAGTCCCTGCGCCGCCCAATAGTTGAACGCTTCCCAAACGGCGCTCGTTTCCATATTCAGTACGAGCGCTATGCCTTCGAGTTCGTTGTCGTCGGTGGACGCGAAGCTGAGCCCCGCGAGATAAACTTTCGTATAGTTCTCGGGAGCCACGGGCATATATTCGAGAATGAACGACGTTTCGAGCGTTATTTTGCGTTGTTTGTTAAGTTCGGGTGAAAGTCGCGAAAATCCCATAGATAAAAGTCCTCTTTCGGTTGCGTTCCGGGGCGGAAATAGAGTATAATTATATAAAGCGCTCCGTTTTGCGGTGTCTTACTATTATATCATAACCCGCGGACGAATTCAACAAAACGAGCGAGAAAAACGGAGAAAAAATTTTGAAAATACTTCACACCGCCGATTGGCATTTGGGAAAAAGACTGTGCGGCAAGTCAAGGCTCGACGAACAGCGCGAAGTTCTTGACGAAATAGCGGAAATAGCCGCCGCCGAAAAGGTCGACGCCGTTATAGTCGCGGGCGACGTGTTCGACGTTTCCGTGCCGCCCGCCGAAGCCGAAGAACTGTTCTTCCGCGCGTGCGCTACGCTCGCCGCGGGCAGACGCTTTATCGCCGTAGCCGGAAATCACGACGACGCGCAAAGACTTTCCGCTCCGTCGGGCATAGCCAAGGCGCTCGATATTTTTCTCGTGGGCGGAGCCGAAACGAAAAGCGGCAGGTTCGGCGAAACGGAGATAGGCGACGGATATATACGCTTCGAAAAGGGCGGCGAGAAACTGAATATCGCCGTATTGCCGTACCCGCAACACAGCGCGCTCGCGTTCGGCGAGAATAAGGACAAGCCGTATCCGCTACTCGTCAAGGAAAAGCTGGAAAGTTTAAGCCGTATATTCGACGATGAGTCGTACAATATGCTCGTAACGCACGTATTTGCGACGAAGAACGGCGGCGCGGACGCGGACGGACTGCTGACCGACGAGCGGACGCTCGGCACGGCTTCGCTTCTGCCCGAGAGCGTGTTCCCGCCGTGCGACTATACGGCGCTCGGGCATATCCATAAGCCGATGACCGTTTCGAAGTCGAAAAATATCGTTTATTCGGGCAGTATCCTGTCGTACAGTTTCGACGACCTGAGCGAAAAGTCGGTCGTTATAGCGGAATTTTCGCATGGAGAGAGCGGCGAAAAGAAAACGGAAGTCAGGCGCGTGCCGTTAACGCGCGGCAAAAAACTCGTAAAAGTTACCGCGAGCGACTTTAACTCGGCTCTCGGCGCGCTGAAAGATAACTCTTGCGCATATGCGCATCTTATCTACGACGGCGAAACGCCGCTTACGCTCGGCGAAATGAACGAACTCAAAAAGCAGGATTCGTTTTGTTCGTTTCAGAACGCGGCGAAAGGCGTAAAGCGCGAAGTAAGTTTTCGCAAAGAACGCCCCGTAAAGGAGCAGTTTCAAGACTTTTATAAATTCGTAAAGAACACGGATGCGCCGCCGCCGGAGGAGATGACGGAGATGTTTTTGAAAGTTATTAACGGCGAAGAAATTATTTGACGGCGTATAACGGCACGTCTTTCCGCTACGTTTGCCGTGCAAGCTCAATCGAGTACGTCTAGGTACACTCATTCGCTTGCGCGTCAACTGCTAAAGAAAATCCGCACCGTTCTCCGCCGTCAAAATGTTGTTACATTAAGGGGTTATTTTTAAAATGAAACCTATATATCTGTCGATAGAAGGCATAAACAGTTTTACTTCCGCGCAGGAGATAAATTTTTCCGACGCGGCGGACGGTAATATATTCTGCGTTTGCGGACCTACGGGATCGGGCAAAACGACTATTCTCGATTCGATAATCATTGCGTTGTACGGCAAGGGCGACAGGGTCGACGCGAAAGACGATTACATAAATCTTTCGTGCGACAAGGGGACCGTGGTTTTTCGATTCGAACTCGGCGGCGCGGAGTGGGAAGCAAAGCGTATTCTCTCGCGCAAGGCGGGCGGCGACAAAGCGTATCTGACTAACGTTTCCGAGAGCGTTATGGTCGCGGACGGGGTCGAAAAAGTCAACGCGGAAATCCAGAAGCTGATAGGTCTTTCCCGCGGAGATTTCACGCAGGTAGTCATTTTGGAGCAGGGCAAATTCGGCAAGTTCCTGACGGCGGGAAAGTCTGATCGGAACAAGACGATAGCTCAGCTTTTTTCGCTCGACAAGTTCGACGGACTGTATGCGAAGTTCGGTTCGGTCGCCGAAAAATTCGCGTCGCTCGGGCGCGAAACGGCGGCTAAGGCGGAGCATCTGAGAGACCTTTCGCGCAAGCTCATAGCCGAGAAAAAAGCCGAACTGAAAACCGCCGAAAGCGAACTTGGTAAAACGAAAAAGACGCTCGAAAAACTGAATGAAGAAGTTACGCGGATCGCGGTCGAAAGACGCAAATTCGGAGAAGTAAAAGCGGCGAAAGAAGAACTCGAAAAGTTAAAAAGCGCGTCGGAAGCCGAAAACGCCGTTAAAAAGGCGCTCGAAATAAAGCGCGGCAAACTGTCCGAGAGCGAAAAAGCCGCGGCGGAAGCGAAAGCCGCCCGCGACAAAGCGAAAGATATTCTGGCGAAAAGCGAAACGGCGCGCGGTAAAGCGGAACTTATAGAAAAACTAAAAGCGGAACGGTTGGAACTCGGCGCGGCGTATAAGGAAAACGAAGCGAAATTAAACGGGATCGCCGAAATGATCGCGGGCGAAAAAGAAAAGAAAGACAGAATTCTCTGCGAAATAAAAAGCCTTTTTCCGGACGCGGATATATCCGATACGGCGGCATTGTCGGTAAAGTTCAACGCAAGAAAAACGGAGCTTAATTCCGCCGTTGCGACCGACGAAATAAATATAGGCAACTATGAAAAGGAGTGCGGAAAATTAAAGACTTTACGCGAAGAATTTATCGCCGCCGACGGCAAAATTCCCGCGCTGAAAGAGAAGTTCGAAAAGTCGGATAAAGCGGAAAAGGACGCGGAAAAAGCGTTCGAAAGCGCAAGGGCGGCGAACGCGGCTTTCGACGTGGCGAGCGCGCTGAAAGACGGCGACAGATGTCCCGTTTGCGGCGGAGTTTACCATTCTGGCGTATGCGCGGGCGGAGCGGAAGAAAAGGAAATATCCGCGCTCAAAAACGCCTTCGATACTGCGAAAGCCGAGCGCGAGAGAAACGCGTCCGATCTGAAACTGCTTTGCGAAAATCGCGACAGACTTTTCAAAGAAGTGAAAGACGCGGAAAAGAGCGCGGCGGAATCGCTTGAAAAAATAAAATGCACGCAGAACGAAACAGAGATCGCGACGGCTTTTTCACGTTTGAAAGACGAAAGCGAAAAGGTTTGCACCGTTGTGGAATTGCTTGAAAATGCAGTAAAGTCGGACAAAGTCTGCGACAATTTTTTCAAGACCGAAAACGATTTGAAAGTCGAAAAGGGGCGCATCACGCAAGACGGGAAGAACAGGGCGGAAGAAATAAAAAGGCATGAAGCCGAGCTTAAAAAACTCGTCGGCGACGATTTCGAAACCGCCGAAAAAGCCGCGAAAGAAACGGTCGCAACGTGCGATAAGATAATTGCGGACTGCGAGAATTTGCGCGAAGAACTAAGCAGGGAAACGCAGGAACACGGCGCGAGAGTCGCTCGGATCGCGGCGGATATAGCTAACTGCGAAAAGACGCTCGCGTCGGCGGGGAATACGGAGTTCGACGAAAAAGCCGCGCAGTCGACCGAAAACGCGCAAGCCGCGGCGGAGAAGAAAAGAGAAGATCTTATCGGCGCCGTAACGGAACTTAAAAAATTCGTTTCCGAGAGTGAGAAAAAGATCGAAGAAAAAGAAAAACTCGAAAAAGAGATCAAGTATTACGAAAAACGGCGCGAAACTGCCGAGTCGCTCGCGAAACTCATGCGCGGGAATAAGTTTTTGGAGTATATCGAAGAAGAATATATCCGCGAATTCACTTCGCGCGCGTCGGAAAAGCTGTTCGAACTGAGCGGCGGCAAGTTCACGCTGTGCTATATGGAAGACGAAAAAAAGAGCGATTTCTGGGTCGTCGACCATTTGCGCGGCGGAGAAAAAAGAAAAGTCCGCACGCTGTCGGGCGGCGAAACTTTTCTGGCGTCGCTTTCGATGGCGATCGCGATTTCCGAGCAGATCGCGCACAATAAAAGCTACGACTTTTTCTTTCTCGACGAAGGTTTCGGCACGCTCGACGAAAACGCGATCGATACCGTAGCCGCGGCTCTCTATAAACTCGCCGACGAAACGATGGTCGGGCTTGTGTCGCACCGCTCCGAACTCGTAGAAAAAATTCCGTCGCGGATAAGGGTGTTGCCGGCGACGGAAGGGGTGGGGAGTAGATTGTATATAGAGAAAGTATAACTTACGGATTATAGACTTTGATCTCGAAGCTGTCGCGGATAACTTTTCTTGCTTGCGTTATATCTTTTATATATCCGCCGGCGATGAACTGGACGGCGGCGTTTCCCAAAACGGTGGCTTCGGACGGACCCGCATATACGGGGATATTACATTCTCGCGCGGCTTCGCGGCAGAGAAGATCCGCGTTACAGCCGCCGCCTATTATATGCAGACAGTCGAATTTTCTGCCGGTCAGCTTTTCGAGCTTTTCGATTTCTTCCTTGTACTTTTTCGCAAGACTGTCGTAAACGCAACGCGCCGTCTGAGCTATCGAAGCGGGGCGACCCTGACCGTGGGCAAACAGCCAATCCGAAATTTTCTCGGGCATTTTTTCGGGCTTTAAGAACGCGTCGTCGTCGACGTCGATGATAAAGCGGTCCTTTTCTTCCTTGCGCGCAAGCTCCATGATCTCGGCGTAGGAGAGCGAAGTCCCGCCGTCGCGCCAATTCCGCCTGCACTCGTTTATTATCCAAAGACCCATTATGTTTTTAAGGTATCTTATCGTGTCGTTGTAACCCGATTCGTTCGTGTAGTTTAAGTCGAAACTCTCCTGCGTAAGGATAGGGGATTTAAGTTCCGTTCCGAGCAGGCTCCACGTTCCGCAGCTTATGTAGGCGGGGTATTCTTTATCGGTCGGAACAGCCGCTACCGCGCTTGCCGTATCGTGTCCGCAAACGTTGAACACGGGAACGCTTTCTATATTCAGTTCGCGGCACAGTTCTTTCTTTACGTAGCCGTTCACCGTGCCGCTCTTTACGATTTTAGGGAATATCGAGAAGTCGAGCCCGACTTTTCCGATAAGTTCTCTGTCCCATTCGCCGCTTTCGGCGTTCAGCATATGGCTCGTGGACGCGATGCTCTTTTCGCACGATACGTTGCCCGTGAGCAGGAACGAAAACAGGTCGGGCATCATAATGAATTTTTTCGTGCGGGCGAGAAGTTCGGGCTTGCGCGTTTTCAGCCAGTACAGCTGAAACACGGTGTTGAACTGCATGAACTGTATGCCCGTTCTGTCGTACATGTATTTCTTGCCGACTTTTTCGAACACTTCGTCCATAATGCCGTCGGTGCGCGTGTCGCGGTAGTGGACGGGCTTTTCGATTATCTCGTCGTTTTCGCCCAGGAGCGCGAAGTCGACGCCCCAGGTATCTATTCCTATGCTGTCGAACTTCGTTATCGCCGCGGCTTTTTTTATGCCCGTTTTCATCTCGGCGAAAAGCGCGTCAAGATCCCAGTAGAGAGTGCCGTCCCTTTTGACGGGCGTATTGTCGAAGCGGTGAACCTCGTTCAGTTCTATTTTGTTTCCGTTAAGCGTGCAGAGCATTCCGCGCGCGCTCGTCGCGCCGAAGTCGAAACACAGTACGGTCGGGGTGTGTTTTGCGGTCATATTCGGCTCCTAACGTTTCGAAATAACTTTTTCGGAATACGCCTGCACGTCTTTTATCCAGTCGTAGCCGACGCCCGCGCCGCTCTGCAAACAAGCCATATCCCATACGGCGTTTACGGGCAGGGCTTTCGCTTCTTCCGAGAGCGCGAGCCTAAGTCCGAAGTCGTCCGACTTCTCGGCTTTTTTGAGCATATCCACGGGTTCGAGCATTGCCGCGAGCATAGATCTTGCGGCGGCGCGAAGCCCTACCGTCCAGGCGAAAATTCTGTTTATCGACGCGTCGAAGTAGTCGAGCGCTATGTGCAGTTTATCGAGAATCCCCGCGCGGTTTGCTTCGATCATTATGGAGTTCGTCGTGTCGTCGCAGATCGTAACGTGGTCGGAATCCCATCTTACTCCGCGGCTTACGTGCAGAAGAATGTCGTCGAAGAAAAGCGACAGCGACGAGAGTTTATCCGCAACCGATTCGGTAGGGTGGAAATGACCCGTGTCAAGACAGATCCCCAAGCCGTTTTTCATGCAGTACGGCAGATAAAAGTCGTACGAACCCGCCACGAAGCACTCCGTGCCTATGCCGAATACCTTTGCTTCGAGCGTGTCGACAAGGTGTTTTTTGTCGTACTTTTTCTTCAAGCCCTTATCCAAGCTGTCTTTAAGCAGTTCGCGCCAGTAGCGTCTGTCGGCGGGGTTGTCTTTAAGTCCGTCGGGGAACCATATGTTGTTCACGCAGACGTCGCCAAGGCTCTTTCCCATATTGTATGCGATCTCGCGCGTCGTTTCGAGATGGCGGATCCAGAAATCGCGGACTTCTTTCTTTTGGCTCGTAACCGAAAGACCGTTATCCATCATTTCGTGAGCGAAGAACGAACCGTTGTAATCGAGCCCTACGTTGTTCTTTTTCGCCCATTCTATCCAGTTCTCGAACGCGGTGATATCGAGTTCTTCGCGCGAAGTCGGCTTTTTCGGCTCGGCGTATACGCTGTGAAGATTTACCTTGTGTTTTACGGGCGAGTTTTTGAGCACCTGCTCGATATCAGCGCGGAGTTCCTGCGGATTTCTCGCCGCGCCAGGATAATTGCCCGTTACCACGTTCTCGCTCGCGACTACTTTTTCTTCGAAACCGCGGATATCGTCGCCCTGCCAGCAGTGTAGAGATATGCGCATGTTCTTATACTTTTCGAGCGCCTTGTCGGTGTCGACGCCCACGTCGCGGTATACGGCTTTCGCGCTCTCGTAGTTCTTTAATATCAGTTCTTCTTTCATTATTTCGTTCTCCCGATCTAAATTTTTCAGATACCGTTTAATTATATAAAAATTCCGAATAAAAAGCAAGCGATTGTGCCGATCGCTTGCTTTTTTAAGAAGATAAGTAAATCTTTGTATAAAGTTTTTACTTTTTCT
>DBEXQE010000108.1:0-3885 GCA_048167245.1 Christensenellales bacterium
TTTTTTTCTCTTTCAGAAGCGCGACGATCTTCGCGTGCGTTTCGAACTTCGTGCCGTCGGCTTTTACGCAAACCACGCGGCCTTTCTCCTTTTCGGCGATATCCTTGAAACCGCGGTACACTTTTTCGTGAAACTCCATGCCTTCGCGCTCCAACCTGTCGTTTTCATCGGCTCCGCCCTTTCTGCGGAAACCTTCGGACGGATCGACGTCGATAAAGACCGTAAGATCTATTTTCGCGCCGTCGCTCGCCCACCCGTTCAGAACGGAGATCATATTTTTGTCGAGTCCACGCGCGTAGCCTTGATAGCTCAACGTGGAATCGTTGTATCTGTCGCAGAAAACGGTCTTGCCCGCTTTCAGCGCGGGAATGATAAGCTCCCGAGTGTGCTGACGGCGCGCCGCCGCGTACAAAAACAGCTCCGTAAGCGGATCCATGCCCTTGTTGTCAGCGTCGAGAATGACCCCGCGGATCTTTTCGGCTATATCCGTCCCGCCGGGTTCGCGCGTGAAAACGGCGTCTATGCCGTACTTTTCGCAGTACTCTTTCAAAAAGCGTATCTGCGTGCTTTTGCCTACGCCCTCGCACCCTTCGACCGTTATGAATTTTCCGAGTTTATTTTCAGTCATACGCTTTTGATAGCCCTTGCCAATCTTTCGAATTTCTCCGCGTCGTCGAACGGCGTCGCGATGAAAACTATGTGATCTTCCGTATAAAGTTCCGCCGCGATCCCTTTCCGGAAAAGTTTGTCGAACATTTCTTTTCCCGTGTAGCCGAGCTTTTTCGCGTTCACGACCACGCGCGTGAAATCGTCGTTGTCGAGCGTCGGGATATCTTCCTTGAACTTAGCCGCTAAGGCTTTAAGGTTGTCGTACAGCGGGCTTTGGAACCGCCCGACTTCCACCGCGTTTTCGAGCGAACTCAGCAGCGGATACAGCGGGCTCGTAGTCCCGAGATTTTTCAGCGCCGTATCGACGCGTTCGAGATAATCGGTATTGTTGACGCATAGGTACGCGCCCATAGTCAGCGCGCACATCGTTTTATGCGCCGACAGATTGCAAAAATCCGCCGTTTCCGAAAAGCTCTTGGGGAACAGATCGCGCCTTAGCGGGAAATGCGCTCCGTGAGCCGAATCGGCTATAAGCAACTTGTTTTTCGCGCGCACGACCTGCTCGACTTCAGTTTCGCATACGCGTCCGAAGTAGTCGGGACTCGTTATAAGCACCGCTTTGACGTCAGGGTGCTTTTTCAGCTCGCTTTCCACGATATCCGCGGTGAGCGGTGCGGGCAAACCGTCCGAAACGGGCGCTTGCGCAATATGAACTTTCGTTTTCGCCAATGCCGCGCCTTCGAAAACGGAGCGGTGGCTGTTGCTCGCCGCCAATATATCGCCGTCGACCGCTAAAATCGCGGCTTTTACGCCCATCGACGAGCCGCCCGTCAGAAATCTCAGCGCCTTAGCCCCGTAAAGGATCGCGGCGTCTTCCTGTGCCTTTTCGACCGCATTCGCGGGAAAATACTTCCCGTCGTCGATCTCGGTGATATCGTCGTCCCATAAAATGCCCTTATGCCCCGGCGTATGCCACCTGTCGGCAACGAGAGATTTGTATTCCTGCGTCAGCTTAGTCAGATTCATGGGGAACGACCGGTCCGTATTTTTCGAGTAAATACTTAACGCAAAAGAAAGTCTGCTTGTTTTCGGGCTTTTTGTTCTTTTTTCCGTACGGTCCTATGTTGGCGCCGTCGCGCAGAATGTACAGAAAGAATTCGCGCTCTGCGGGTTCTTCGCCTTCCGCCGTTTCCTTGGTAAGCTGCGCCATGCCGCCGATCTTGGATAAGTTGTCTATGCGTATCCCGTAGATCCTGCCGTTTTCGTCGCTCGGATCGACGCGCTTACCGTTCGGGTCCACGCACATGAACTCGTACGACGAATCATATTTATTTTCTACGCCGAGCAAAGCGAGCACTTCGTCGGTAAGTTCCAGATAACCCATAGCCGAAAAATAAGTTTCTTCGCCGCTTTCGTTCTTGTTCGCAAAATAGCTCTTGCGCACGATAACGACGTCGGAAGTAACTTGTCCGTGCGTGGAAAACAGCGTGGCGTATTCGCTCGTATCGGGGCTTTGGTACTCGACGGATATCTCGCGGAAAATATTCGGACCGTAAGTTTCTTCGTCGTAGTCTTGCGAATCGAACTCGCCGAAAACGTCCGCAACGTACGTGTTTTCGCGCGCCGAATACGCCGTAAAGAATATGGCGAAATCTTCGTCGTTCTTGTTCCTGTTTATCTGCTGAAACGTGAAAACGACCGCGACTATCCCTACGATAACGAATATAAGATACTTATACCAATCGTATTCGAGATGGTCGGTTATTCTCTTTTTCGTAACTTTGTTATCCAAATTATACGCCTACTTCTTTATAGGTTTCATGGTCGGGAACAGTATAACGTCGCGTATCGACGAAGAATCCGTAAACAGCATGACCATTCTGTCTATCCCGAGCCCGAGCCCGCCCGTCGGGGGCAAACCGTATTCGAGAGCCGTTACGTAATCGTCGTCGGTGTCCTGCGCTTCTTCGTCGCCCTTTTTCTTCAAAGCCGCCTGAGCTTCGAAACGCGAACGCTGATCCACGGGGTCGTTCAATTCGCTGTACGCGTTGCCCATTTCGCGCGCGAAGATAAAGAATTCGAAACGGTACGTAAAGTCCGGATCGCCGTTTACGCGCTTTGCGAGCGGGCTGACTTCGACCGGATATTCGGTTATGAACACGGGCTTATTCAGCTTTTCTTCGACGAGCGCGTCAAACGCCGCATATAAAATATTGCCCTTGCTTGCGTTTTTATCCGCTATTTCCACGCCTTTCGCCTTAGCCGCCGCAAACATTTCTTCGCGCGTCATCGAGTCGTAGTCGATACCCGTATACTCTTTTACGGCTTGCTTCATCGTTTTGCGCTCGAACGGCGCGGACATATCTATTTTTTCGCCCTGATACTCTATGACGGGACCTATGCCGAGATCTTTCATTACGGTAACGTAAATTTCTTCGGTCAGATCCATCATGTCGTTGTAGTCGGCGTACGCCTGATAGAGTTCGAGCATAGTGAACTCGGGGTTGTGCTTAACGTCCATGCCCTCGTTGCGGAACATGCGACCGAGTTCGTAAACCCTGTCGAATCCGCCGACGATAAGACGCTTTAAGTACAGCTCGGGCGCGATACGCATATACATATCGAGATTGAGCGTGTTGTGGTGCGTTATAAACGGACGCGCGTTCGCTCCGCCCGCGATCGTGTTCAGTATAGGCGTTTCGACTTCCAGAAATTTTTTGGAGTCGAGCAGTCTTCTTATCGAAGTTATTATCTTACTGCGAACGATGAACGCCGTTTTGACTTCGGGGTTCGCGATAACGTCCAAATAGCGCTGACGGTATCTAAGGTCGTTGTCTTTCAAGCCGTGGAACTTTTCGGGAAGCGGCAAAAGCGACTTCGACAGCAGCGTGAACGATTCGACCGCCACGCTTATTTCGCCCTTGTGCGTCATAAACACTTTGCCCGTAAAGCCCGCTATGTCGCCGATATCGAGTTTTTTCCACTCGTCGTACTTTTCGGCGCCGACCGCGTCGATCTTGATATAGACCTGGATCTTTCCGTCGCCGTCGAGTATGTGCGCGAAGCTCGCCTTGCCCATGATGCGGCGCGTTATTATTCTGCCCGCTACCGAAACGGTCTTGTTTTCGAAAGACTCGAAAGAAGAAAGAATTTCCGAGCTGAGAGCGGTGCGCGGAAACTTTACGTTTTCGAAAGGGTTTTTTCCGTCGGCTTTGAGATTGTCGAGCTTTTCGCGGCGTATGCGCGCTACTTCGCTCTCGTCGATCTCTACCGCGG
>DBEXQE010000109.1:0-2579 GCA_048167245.1 Christensenellales bacterium
CCGTTGTCAACTCGCGGAGCGAGATTTTTCGGAAAAATGTAATAAGAGCATCGGCATTAAAAAGAAACGACGCTCTTATTACAAAGATAGGAAACTAATGAGGTTACACATATAATAACAAATCATTATGTTGAATTTATGATAATTTAATGGAAAAATATTGAGAAAAACTCATTTTCTCCTTCTTCTGCGCCGTTTTTCGGGGACTTCCGCGGCAGGCTCGCCCGTCGCCTTTTTTACCGGCATAGAAAACCAGAACAGACTGCCTTCTCCTACTTTCGACTCTATGCCGTACTTCGCTCCGTGAAGCTGTAAAATATTCTTGACTATCGAAAGTCCCAAGCCCGTGCCCACGCTCTTGCGCTTGCTCTGGCTCGCTCGGTAATATCTCTCCCAAACGCTGTCGATCTCGTCGGGCGCTATGCCCTTGCCCGTGTCGCGGACGCCGAAATACACTTTGTCGTCCCGCGATTTCACGTAGACCGTAACCGTTTTGTCTTCGCCCGTATAGTTTATCGCGTTGCCGATAAGGTTGTATAAAACCTGCTCTATCTTCGCTTCATCGCCGACTACGGGCGGGCAGTCGGGGTCGACTTCCTTTTTGAAAACGTAGCCGTCTTTCGACGAGTAGATATCGAACCGCTCCAACACCGTATTCACGAGAACTCCCAAGTCCACGTCGCCCATCTCTACCGTTTCCGTCCCCGCTTGCAGTTTGGAAAGATTTTGAATATCGTTTACAAGGTTAGTCAGTCTGTCGGCTTCGTCTATTATGGTCTGACTGTGGCTGAGCCGCTTTTTCTCGTCGCCGCCCGATATGTCGCGTATCATTTCCGCGTAGGCTTTCACCATGGTGAGCGGAGTTCTCAGGTCGTGCGAAACGTTCGCGAGCAGGTCGCGGCGAAGCTGTTCCGTCTTGCCCATTTCTTCCGTCGCGTAATTAAGCGTTTCGGCAAGGTCTTCGATCTCCGACAAGCCGTTCCCTTCGAACTTGACCGTGTAGTCGCCCTTTGCGAGCTTTCTCGCCGTCTGCGAAAAGTCCTTTACCGGGCGCGCGATGCGTTCGGAGATGAACCACGACAGTATAAGGCTAAGAATAAGGCACAGTAAGCAGGAAAGATACGCCTGCCCGCGCATAGTCGTGCGCATGAACGTAGAAAGCGTCAGCGGCGTGGAAAGATACATGCACACGTCGCCTATAACGGGATCGTTTATCTTCGCGCCGTAAACCGCGTAGCTCTGATTTTTGGATATAGTCGAAATGTAGACGAACGGAGCGCCGCCGTCAAGCCTGCGAAAATACTCCGCACCTATCGAAATAACGCCTTCCGCCGACGCTTCGTCGCCTTGCCCGCCGACGAAATTCGCGGAAGTAAGCAGATTTACGAACGAATCGCTGTCTACCGTAACGGCGGAGCCGTCCACCTTATAATCGACCTGAAAAAAAGAAGCCGTCATGCCGTACGCGAACGAAGTGTTGTACACCAGCTCCGAAAATTCCTTTTTGCTCGGACGGGAAGAGTATTCTTCTATAAGTCCGTCGCCTATTCTTTTGAGTTCGTCGCTTTTCGTGTTGCGGTAGTATGCGGCGAAGAACGAAACCTGCATGACGAGAAGCACCGCCATGATCCCGACGGTCATCACAAAGAAATACAGCCACGTTTTGAAGCGTATTCCGTGCAGATCGAATCTGCGTATCTCGTTATCTCCGATACCGCTCATATTCCCGTCTTACAGCTCTATTTTATATCCGAGTCCGCGCAGAGTAACTATTTTGTCGCGGTACGGTCCCAGGGATGAACGCAACATTTTGATATGCGTGTCGACCGTCCTGTCGTCGCCGTAAAAGTCGTAGCCCCATACTTCGGTCAGCAGTTTTTCGCGGCTTATAGCCAAGCCGTTGTTCTTTACGAGATAGAACAGCAGTTCGTATTCTTTAGGCGTCATGTTCGCCTTTTGTCCGTCCACGAATACGTTCCTGCCCGGAATGTCGATCTCGAGCCCTTCGGACACGACTTTCGCGCCGCTCTTGTTCTTCGAACGCTTTATTATCGCCGCGACGCGCGCCATTACTTCTTTCGGCGAGAACGGCTTCGTTACGTAGTCGTCCGCGCCTATCTCGAACCCGAAAAGTTTGTCGTATTCTTCCACGCGCGCCGACAGCATTATAACGGGGATTTCCTTGCTCTTGCGGATCTCTTTTACCGCCGAGTAGCCGTCGAGCTTGGGCATCATCACGTCCATTATTATAAGGTCGATATCGTTGTCGCGCGCAATGCGGACGGCGTCCATTCCGTTCTCGGCTTCCAGCGTTTTATAGCCCTCGAATTCCGCGTACTCGCGCAGAACTTCGCGTATTTTCGTTTCGTCGTCCACTATAAGTATTGTCGCCACGGTTTCATGACCTCCGAAAAACTTATTCTTTCGTCTGTATTTTACAATATGATTGTTTGAAACGATTTACGGTTATGTGTAAAGTGTGTGAAATTACGCAATTTATTAAAGTATATAGTCGCTTTTCGTTTTCTGTCAAGCATTTCGGTTGCTTTTTGCCGCGGATACGGGTATAATTATCCTAT
>DBEXQE010000110.1:0-2126 GCA_048167245.1 Christensenellales bacterium
CCAAAAAGTACGGACTGCTTACCGCGATTTGTATGGTCGTCGGCATTGTTATCGGTTCGGGCGTGTTCTTTAAGGCAGGGAAGGTTTTATCTTTCACAAACGGAAATATCGGAAAAACTCTGGCAGTCGTTGCAATTGTCGGCGGGATAATGATAATCTGTTCACTCGTATTTGCGACGCTCGCGCAAAAGCACGAAAAGGTCAACGGCATTGTCGACTATGCGGAAGCGACTCTCGGAAAGAGATATGCATACTACGTCGGCTGGTTTATGTCGACGATTTATTATCCGACGCTTACAAGCGTACTCGGCTGGATTTCGGCGTCGTACACTTGCTCGCTTTTCAACATTCCGTCAAGCACGGGCGCACAACTTGCGCTGGCGGGGGCATTTCTTGTTGCCGGGTTTGCGGTGAACTCGCTTTCGCCGAAGCTTGCGGGCAGATTTCAGGTATCGGCAACGTTCATTAAACTTATTCCGCTTGTACTTATGGGCGTAGTCGGGTTAATCGTGGGGCTTGTCAACGGCAAAACCATCGACGCATTCAAGGCGAACATCGTGACGGAAGGTCTTGTTAACGACGGCGGATTTTTTGCGGGCATAGCGGCGTTTGCGTTCGCATACGAGGGCTGGATTGTCGCGACTTCCATAAACGGCGAATTGAAAAACGCAAAAAGGAACCTGCCGATTGCGCTTATCGTGGGCGCGATAATCATCATAGCGGTTTATCTTTTGTATTTCCTTGGACTTACGGGCGCGCTGTCGACCGAAGATATGCTGAAAGTCAACGCGGGGCAGGTAAGCGGATCGCTTCCTCAAAACGCATTCTCGGCGTTGTTCAAGAGTCCCGCTTTCGGCACGATTATCATGGTGTTTGTCATCATTTCGTGCCTTGGAACGATGAACGGTCTTATGCTTGGTTGCTGCCGCGGATTTTATTCGATTTCCGCGCGTAACGTCGGACCGAAACCCGGTATGTTCGGCGAATTGAGCAAAGAAACGAATATGCCGCAATCGTCGTCGATTCTGGGACTTCTTTTGTGCTTCGTATGGCTTGTGCAGTGGGAATTCTTCTTTATGAATCCGACCGGTAAAATCCCCGCTTTCTGGTGCTGGGAATCCGACGAAGTGTCCATCATAACGCTGTATGCGTTCTATATCCCCATTTTCATCGCAATGATGGTGAAAGGGAAAGACCTTAACGTCGTGAAAAGATTTATTTTGCCGACACTGGGCGTTGCGTGCTGCTGTTTTATGTGCTTCTGTGCATACGACGGATACAAGGCAAACGGACAAATCTGGTCGTATTTAATCGTATTCTCGATTGTAATGTTTGTCGGATTTTTCTTCTCGGAAGACTTCAAAAAGATTGTCGGAAAAATTAAAAAGAAGTGCGGCAAGGCAGAAGTCGTTGGGGACGCCGTCGCTGCTGAAATTACGGAAAGTAGCGTCGATAATTTCGTTTCCGAAAGCGACGAAACCGAAAACGCGGAAAGTCCCGCAGTCGATGAAAATCAGGCGGAAAACGATACGGAAACCACCGCAGAATAAAAACTGCGTTTCAAGGAGCACCGAAAAGGTGCTCTTTTTATTGTCCCTTGGACGGTACATACGATGTCATATAAATATATTGTAAAACGTAAAAGGAGATACGTTTATATGAAACACGTTTACGACAATCAATACGAGTATTTCGGGTTAAGAAAGAAATTTACGGTGCAATATCTCAAAGCGGTTTTCGATGACGAATTTTTGAAAGAACGCTTTTTCAAATGGCTTAAAAACTATAAAGAATTGAACAAAATTTCATTGAAATTCTTCAAGGAAAACAAACGGGAGAAAAGTGATATCGGAAATGAGAATTATTTGACGAAGTTCGTCGATTATATTATCCCGGGGGAATATACCTTGGGCAAAGATTATCAGTGTGAGCAGAGAGAAATTGCAAATTTCGTTACGTTATATAAAAAGGCAAAAAGAGATTTTAGACTAGTCGTAAAATATGCGTATCATCATCAATACCGAATGAACGATATAGGCGTTTTTGAATCGCTATACACGGTTGACGAAGTGCGGGAAAAAGTTTTCGGATACCTTGAAGACGGGCAGACTTTTGCGATTGCGCTA
>DBEXQE010000111.1:0-8552 GCA_048167245.1 Christensenellales bacterium
ATCAAAATTTCTTATATAATAAACAATTTTTACAAAGTAAAGAGTATACAGACGAGTGTCGCAAATTGGAACGCGATAATGAACGACTATCAAAAGTTTGCGACGCATTAGAAAAAGTGCGAATACAAGCGGTGAAAGATTTTGGACGAAATTAAATATTCGTTTTAGGTTACTACTTCTCCGCCAAGCAGTACCCAACAGAACACCTTTTTTGTTCGGTTGGGTATTTTTTTATTGTTTTCAAGGACGATAATTAAAATGCCGAAAGCGAAATAGCGAAAGAAACGTTCGGTTACGATTTATAACACAGTTTTAATAGCTTTGAGAGTAGGTAAAAATTAGGTAAAATTATAGCAATTAAACCTAAGGAGATTTACCTATGAAATACGAAGATTGGCTTGACGAGTGGCTACGAAATTACGTGAAAATTTCGAGTAAGCAAAAGACTTTTATGCGTTACTCGGATATCGTGCGTCGGCATATAAAGCCGGCAATGGGCGAGAGAGAAATGCAAGAAATAACGCCGATGGATATACAACGTTATATAAGCGTGCTTTTGCGAAGCGGAAACAAAAGAACGGGGTCGGGGTTGTCCGCGAATTCGGTCAACGGTATCATTACGGTCATTCAAAATTCGTTGAAAACGGCGTATTCGGTAGGACTTACCGGGGAATATTCGGCGGATAAAATAAAGCGCCCGAAGATAAGCGAAAAGCGCGTTATTTGTTTTACAAAGCAGGAGCAACGGGAGATCGAGCGGAACATAATGAGCGGAAACGAGCCGAAACTGTTCGGGATCGTTTTGTGTCTTTATACGGGTTTGCGTATAGGAGAATTGCTTGCGCTTACTTGGAGAGATATAGATTTACAAAAAGGCATTCTGAGAGTAACCAAAACGGTTTTTGACGGGCGCGACGAAAACGGAAAGTATGCTCGGATAACCGATACTCCGAAAACGGAAACGTCGCAAAGAGAAATTCCGCTGTCGAAACAGTTGGTCGCGTCGTTGCGGGAATTGAAAAAGGAAAGCATTTCGGAATACGTAGTGGCATCGGGCAAAAGTCCCGTATCGGTACGGTCTTATCAACGCAGTTTCGAAAGATTGCTTATACGCCTGAATATTCCGCACAAAGGATTTCACGCCCTCAGGCATACGTTTGCGACCCGCGCGCTCGAATGCGGAATGGATGTTAAAACGCTTTCGGAGATATTGGGACATAAGAATCCGACGGTTACGCTCAACAGATACGTACATAGCCTTATGGAACACAAGCGGGATATGATGAACCGCTTGGGGAAAATGTTTTCGGTAGCAATGCAAAAAACAATGCCGTAAGTTAAACGGCATTGTCATCTAATACTATAATAGGCGTATATTTAGGTTTTTATTATACTATATTATGGATTAAAAAGCAATCGATAATAAGGTTTTTGCCTTAAATATTCTCGAAAAAGTTTATTTTCAGCTTTTTAGGCGGTCAAATTCGTATGAGAACGACCGCCTATTATAGTATTAGGCGGCATATTTTCGGCGTATCATGTGCGCCTGATAATTCGGCTTATGATAGACTTATTCTCGCACAATCAAGAAGCCTACGGATCGGCAGTCGAAATGCTGCTCGAAACGGGCAAAGCGGCTATCATCCATCCCACGGGGACGGGTAAGTCTTTTATTGCGTTCAAGCTGTGCGAAGACAACGAAGATAAGCGTGTACTATGGCTTTCTCCGTCGGAGTACATTTTCAAGACGCAGACGGAAAACCTGAAAGCCGCGTCGGGCGGATATGCGCCGAAAAATATCATATTCTATACCTATGCCAAACTCATGTATATGAATGAGAGCGAGATCGCGCAAATCAAACCCGATTACATTATACTCGACGAATTCCACCGTTGCGGCGCGGAAATGTGGGGCAAAGGCGTGCTGAACGTATTGAACGCCTATCCGAACGCTCCTATTCTCGGATTGTCGGCAACTAATATCCGCTATTTGGACAATCAACGCGACATGGCGGACGAGTTGTTCGACGGCAACGTGGCGAGCGAAATGACTTTGGGCGAAGCGATAGTGCGCGGTATACTTGATCCGCCGAAATACGTGCTGTCGGCGTACGGTTATAAAAAGGATCTGGAACGTTACGGAGAGCGCGTCAGACGAGCTAAAAGCAAAGCGGTGCGCGACAAAGCCGAAAAATATCTCGAAGCGCTCAGACGCGCGCTCGGAAAAGCGGACGGACTGCCGCAAATATTCGAAAAGCACATTACAGACGGAAACGGAAAATATATAGTTTTCTGCGCGAACGCCGAACACATGAACGAAATGGCGTCGCACGCAAAAGAGTGGTTCGGGGCGATAGATCCCGAGCCGCACGTATACAAAGCGTACTCCGACGACCCAGAAACGAGCAAGGCGTTCTCGGACTTCAAGAGCGACGACGGCGATCATCTGAAACTGTTGTTCTGCATAGATATGCTGAACGAAGGCGTACACGTCGAGAACGTGAGCGGCGTTATTCTTTTGCGTCCGACCGTTTCGCCCATAGTTTACAAACAGCAGATAGGGCGCGCGCTGTCGGCGTCGAAAACGAAAGATCCCGTTATATTCGATATAGTCATGAACATAGACAATCTGTATTCGATCGGCACGGTGCAGGACGAAATGCAGGTAGTCATGACTTACTACCGCGAACTCGGACTCGAAAGCGAAATAGTCAACGAACGTTTTACGGTGATCGACGAAGTGCGCGATTGCGTGAAACTGTTCGAAAAGCTCAACGACACGCTCGTCGCGTCGTGGGACTGTATGTTCGCCGAAGCCGAAAAGTATTATAACGCCCACGGCGATCTGGAAGTGCCTAAAAGGTACAAGACCGCGGACGGGTACAGCCTGGGCAGCTGGATAACGACTCAGCGCAAGGTCAGAAGCGGCGAGCAGTTCGGCGTGTTGGGCGAAGACAGAATAAGAAAGCTCGACGGCATAGGCATGGTCTGGGAGAGCCGTCGCGATCTTTCCTGGAACAGATATTTCGGCGCGGCGAAAGAGTATTATTCGTTCCGCGGCGATCTGAGAGTCCCCGCGTCGTATACGACGAAAGACGGGCTAAGGCTCGGCGCGTGGATCTCCGACTTGCGCGCGTACCGCAAGAACGGCGTGAAGAGCGCGTATCTTACCGCGGACAGGATCGAAGCGCTCGACGGCATAGGCATGATCTGGGACGTTTTCGACGCTCTGTGGGAGCGCAACTATTCCGCGGCGAAAGAGTATTACGAAACTTACGGCGACCTGAATATCCCGCTCGATCACGTAAGTCGCGACGGCGTAAAACTCGGAGTATGGCTGAACAATATGCGGAACGCAAAAGCGGGAAAGAAAGGAAATTACAGGCTTACGGACGAACAAGCCGAAGCGTTGGAAGAAATAGGAATCGTATGGACGCCTAAGTTCGACAGAGCGTGGGAGAAAGGCTACGAAACGGCTTGCGCATATTTCGCGGAACACGGGAATATCAACGTTCCCGTAAATTATAAGTCGGCGGACGGCTACCTTCTGGGCAGATGGATAAACCGCCAGCGGAGCGATCCGCGCCTTAAATCGGAGCGCAGACAGAAACTCGAAAAGCTCGGGTTGGTTTTTTCCGTGCGCAAATACGACAGGAAGAAAGGCGTCGCGGACGGCTCGGAAAGGAGAGTCAGATAGCATGGCGTTTACTCGGGATAAAGAATTCAAGCCGTTTGAAAATAAAGTGTGGCTGTCGTCGCCTACTATGCACGGGGAAGAACTCAAATGGATGACCGACGCTTACGATAAAAATTGGATGTCTACGGTCGGCGAAAATATAAATGAAATAGAAAAAGCCGTTGCGCGGGAAATCGGTTGCAAGTATGCGGTCGCGCTCTCTACGGGTACCGCGGCTCTGCATCTCGCCGTTAAACTCGCGGGGATAAAGCGCGGAGAAAGGGCGTTTTGTTCGGATATGACTTTTTCGGCTACACTGAACCCAGTGGTATACGAAGGCGGCGAACCCGTTTTTACAGATACCGAATACGACACGTGGAACATGGATCCCGTCGCGCTCGAAAAGGCGTTCGAGCTGTATCCCGATACGAAATACGTCGTGGTCGCGAACCTTTACGGAACGCCGGGCAAGTTGGGCGAGTTGCGCGCCGTTGCCGACAAACACGGCGCAAAGATCATCGAAGACGCGGCGGAAAGTTTCGGAGCGTCATACGACGGCAGGCAGACGGGAACGTTCGGCGATATAGGCGTTATCAGCTTCAACGGCAACAAGATAATAACGGGGTCGGCGGGCGGAATGTTGTTGACCGACGATTTAGAGCAGGCGAACAAAGCCCGTAAATGGTCTACGCAGGCGAGAGAAGCCGCGCCGTGGTATCAGCACGAAGAACTCGGATACAACTACCGCATGAGCAACGTAGTTGCGGGCGTCGTGCGCGGACAACTGCCGCACCTGAAAGAGCATATCGCGCAAAAGAAAGCGATTTACGAGCGGTACAAGAAAGGCTTTGCGGATCTGCCCGTCAAAATGAATCCGTACGACGCGAAAAGATCCGAGCCTAACTTCTGGCTGTCGTGCATGATTATAGACGGGAGCGCAATGTGTCGGCAAGTGCGCGGAGACAGCGAATCGTGTTATATAAAGGAAAGCGGGAAGAGCTGTCCTACGGAAATACTCGAAACGCTGGCGAAGTTCAACGCGGAAGGCAGACCTATATGGAAGCCTATGCACTTGCAGCCCGTATTCCGCAACAATGCGTTTATAACGCAAGACGGAAACGGCAGAGCGCGGACGAACGCATACATAGCGGGGAGCGAACAAGACGTAGGCGCGGATATATTCAATCGCGGACTCTGTCTGCCGAGCGACAACAAAATGACGGAAGAAGAACAGGAAAAAGTAATAG
Organism: Christensenellales bacterium; assembly: GCA_048167245.1. GTDB lineage: Bacteria > Bacillota > Clostridia > Christensenellales > Pumilibacteraceae > RACS-047. The sequence continues at coordinate 4,924 of DBEXQE010000111.1, forward strand.
AAATCATAAGAGCGTGCTTCGAGTAAATGAAAGAGTTTTGGAACACAATGACCACTACTTGGTGGGGAATAACGATACTATGCGTCGTATGCGCGGCGGTGTGGATATTATTATCCGCGCTGTTGTATCGCGTATTCTTCAAACGCTTTTATGATATTGTATTGAGTTTGATTGCGATAGCGGTGTTCTCGCCGCTGTTGCTTGTGCTTATGCTTGTCGGCGCGATAGCGATGAAAGGCGATCCGTTTTTCGTGCAGAAGCGCCCCGGCAGACGGAAAAAGTTGAGCAAAAAAGAGTGCGCGCGTCGCGGCGTGCCTTGCGGAACGTACGGCGAAGAAAAAATAATCAGACTATTGAAATTCCGCACGATGACGAACGAAAAAGACGAAAACGGCGACCTGCTTCCAGACGAGAAACGCCTTAACGGATACGGTAAATTCTTGCGCTCGACTTCGCTCGACGAACTCCCGTCGCTACTTAATATATTTGTCGGCAGTCTGTCGATAGTCGGTCCTCGGCCGCTGCTCGTGAAATATCTCCCGCTGTACAGCGAAGAGCAACGCCGCCGCCACAACGTTCGCCCGGGTCTTACGGGCTTGGCGCAAGTTAACGGTCGAAACGCCATTTCTTGGGACGAGAAATTCGGGTACGATATAGACTATGTGAACAAAATCACTCTCTGGCGCGATATGAAAATAATATTGCAAACCGTCGGTAAAGTTTTCAAGCATAGCGGCATAAGTCAAGACGGTCAGGCGACGATGGAAGAATTCAAAGGAAATGACTGCGAAAATATTTATTCAACGGAGGATACGGTTTTATGATCCTTGCAGTTTGCGGAAACGGCGATTTAGGCAGAGAGATAAAACAGCTTGCCATTGAAGTTAACGGTGTTTCGTGCTCGAGATGGAAAAAAATTATTTTTACCGTTTCCAATGTCGATGACGATATCGTTGCAGACGACGAAAAGATCTTTGCATTGAAAAACTTATTTACTTTATATAAACCCGATGAGATAGAGTTTGTAATTGGTATAGGCGAGCCCGAAGTAAGAAGCAAAATTTTTGATACGATCATGACTGCCGGCTATAAATTTGCTACAATAATTCATCCGACGGCACATATAGGACATGGTTCGCAAATTGCGGAAGGCGCAATAATAAGGTTTAACGCATTTGTCGGCATTGACAGCCGAGTCGGTTCGAATGTATTGATTCAGCCTTTCGGGTGCTTGGGACATGATGTAGTGATAGGGAAACATTCCGTTATATCGTCGTTTGTATCTATAGCGGGACATTGTGAAATCGGAGAAAAAACATATATAGGTATGAGTGTTCCTGTCAAAGAACAAACACATATAGGTTCCGATACTATTGTCGGTATGGGTTCTGTTGTTACGAGAGATATTTCGGATAATGTGATCGCGCTCGGAAATCCTGCGCGGGCAATGCAACGTAACGATAATCACAAGGTATTCAAGTAGGAGGGCATATGTTACTGAAAAACAAAGTTTGCATGATTACCGGTTGTAGTCGCGGAATAGGAAAATGTACGGTAAGACGCTTTGCGGAAGAAGGCGCCATAGTGTATGCGACCGCGCTTGAAAGCGAAAATATAGATGCCGAATGCGAGGCTCTTTCCAAAGAAACCGGGACAAAAGTTGTTCCGTTGTATTTTGATGTTACCGATGAAAACGGAGCCAAGACGGCTATAATGCAAATAAAAAAAGAGCAAGGCAGATTAGACGTCCTTGTAAATAATGCCGGAATTATGAGAGATGCTCTTATCGGTATGATCAATCGCAAACTTATGACCGATATTTTCGAAGTGAACGTTTTTGCGGTTATGAATATGATACAACTTGCGACTAAGCTTATGAGCAGAGCAAATCAAGGAAGCATAATCAATCTTGCAAGCATAGTCGGTGTGCAGGGAAACGAAGGACAGTTGGTGTATTCGGCGTCTAAGGGCGCTGTTGTCGCTATGACCAAAACGGCAGCCAAAGAACTTGCGAAATTCAATGTGCGTGTAAATGCGATCGCTCCGGGCATGGTAGATACGGATATGTTTCGCAGTATCGGAGAAGCTCGCGTCGAAGAACGCTTGCAAAATATTCGTTTGGGAAGGTTGGCAACTCCCGAAGATATTGCAAATGCCATTGTTTTTCTTGCGTCGGATCTTTCGAAATATATAACGGGGCAAATTTTGGGCGTCGACGGCGGCGCGATCATATAAATATAAATCAATAAATTCGAATTTACGGGAGAACAAAATCATGACAAATCTTGAAAAGTACACAAAAGCATTTACCGAAACTTTCGGTATTACGGTCGAGCAGACGAACGGGCTAGAATATCAAGCCATACAGGAATGGGATTCCGTGGGGCACATGAGTCTTATCGCTGCGCTCGAAGATGCGTTCGACATTATGATGGAAACCGATGACATTATAGATTTGAGTTCGTTTGAAAAAGGAAAGGAGATACTGAAAAAGTACGATGTGGAACTTTAATCGGTACTCTGACGGTGTCGCCGTCATAGAGGAATCCGGAGCGGAAATAACTTACTCCCGACTGATAAAAGACGGGACCGAACTTATGCAAAACGTTAACGGCAGATGTTTGGTTTTGAATCTTTGTAAAAATAATTACGGGTCGTTGTTGGGGTATGTTACGTTTGTAAATAATCATATAGTACCGATTATGGTCGACAACAAACTCGATTCCGAATTGCTGAAAACGCTTATAGAAACTTATAAGCCGGATTATCTTTACGTGCCTTGCGATCGTGCGGCTAAGTTTTTATATGAAACGGTTTATTCGGCATACGGCTATTGTCTTTTGAAAACGGGTTTTGAGAATGAGTATAAACTTTATGATGAATTGGGTTTATTGCTCACGACATCGGGTTCTACGGGCAGTCCGAAACTCGTTCGACAAACATACCGAAACATAGAGGCTAACACAAAGTCGATCATAGAGTATTTAGACATACGTCCGAGCGAACGTTCGATCACGACTCTGCCGATGAATTACACTTACGGGCTCAGCATAATAAATACTCATCTTTACGTCGGAGCGTCCGTTATTTTGACGGAAAAAACTCTTATGCAAAAAGAGTTTTGGGCACAGTTTAAGAAATATGCGGCTACGTCATTCGGCGGTGTTCCGTATATATACGAAATGCTTGACAAACTTCGATTTTTTCGCATGGATTTACCTTCTCTTCGCACGATGACTCAGGCGGGAGGAAAACTTTCTCCCGAGCTTCATAAGAAGTTTGCGGAATTTGCGGTTCACACGGGAAGAAAATTCGTAGTAATGTACGGTCAAACCGAGGCGACGGCTCGCATGGGATATCTTCCCGCAGACAGAGCATTGGAAAAATACGGAAGCATGGGTATAGCGATCCCCGGAGGCGAGTTTACGCTTGTCGACGTCGACGGCAATGAGATAACTCAGCCGGATATCGTGGGCGAGCTTGTGTACAAAGGCGAGAACGTTGCACTCGGGTATGCAACAAGCGGTGATGATTTGGCAAAAGGCGACGAGTGGCATGGCGTTAATGTAACGGGGGATATGGCAAAACGCGATTCCGACGGGTACTATTATATAACCGGACGAAAAAAG
>DBEXQE010000112.1:0-2639 GCA_048167245.1 Christensenellales bacterium
TGATATCTCTTTCGGAATTCTCGTAGTGTGAAACAGTCGTTTTGCCTATATTGAATTTGATTCCAAGCTGGTTTTGAGACATGCCCTTTGATAATCTCAATTCTTTAAGACGATTGTTCATATATAGATTATAACCCGACAGCTCCGAATTGTAAACCCCAAAACCCGCCAAAAATACCTTGGTTTACGCATTGGAAACGCTTTTTTGCATTTTTGGACCGTTTTCGACAAAATCTGCCGGAAAAATCGTCGTTTTGCGTTGAAACGTAAAAAATCAAAGAATAAAACCGCATAAAGAAAAAAATATCGAAAAACGGCAAAAAAATATTTTGAAACGCTTGACAAACGGGGGGGGGAATATATAATAGTAATGCCTTATAAAGAAAAAAGCAACGGATCGGTCGGATGGCGAAAATGCGCAAAATTAAAATAGTGGCGGTATGTTTGGCTATCGGCGCGGTCGCGCTTGCGGCGGCGACGCTTTGCGGCGTGTCTTATGCGCGGTGGCAAGGAAACTCCGATGCGTCGCTTGCACTTTCGACCGGCTCGTGGGTCCCGCAGACCGGGATAGGATTGGTCGTCGACGAAGGAAGCGCGCGGCAACAAGAAGACGAAGAAGATTTCGATATCGGTTGGTATTATCAATTCACGGTGAACGTTTCGGAAGCCGGTACGAAAACGAAGATATACAAAGACGGCGTTATGTTGGCGGCGAACGAACACAGGGATTTTACGGACGATTACGGCAACGTATGCGTTATCGTAGACGGCGGCGAATTTTATTTTGCAAGACCGGGCGTATATCATATTACGTTTGCGGACGGAATATTGACGAACGTTGCCGACCCGGATCAAAAAGCCGACGACAAAAAAGACTGAAAATCGGTTAAATTCCCGAAAGGGCTTTAATAAAAAATTATCGGAGTAAGAAAAATGAAAATCAAAAAGCATGTAAAATCGCTTGTCATCCTGACCGCGTTCGTTGCGGTGCTCGGAATAGCTTCGGTGTCGTTCGCGGCGTGGAGCGGCTCGGGCTTCGGCACGGCTACCGCAAACGCATATTCGGGCAATATTCAGTTCGCGGGTTTCGACGCAGAAGATCAGTCCGCAAGTTTCGGCGGCAAGATAGTTCCTTACGATCAGGGAACGGTAAGCGGCGAAAATAAAAAGGTCGTCGTCGTTACGCTCCCGTCTTTTACCGTGTCGGGCAACTATAAAATAACCGTTTCTTTGCCACAGGGGTCGCCTTGGGCAAGCAAAATTTATCTTGCCGAAGGCGAAAAAACCGATGCGGACATAGTTAAAGACGGCAATATAAACGGCGAAATATTCAAGTCCGTTTCCGCTTTTGCGATAGACGGCAAGTTTACTTCTACCGAAACCGATCCGACTTCGACCGTAAGCGATAGGAAAATAAGTCTTATTCTCGATTCGAGCAGTAATGCCGATATGAATCAGACTATATCGTTGACCGTTACGCTCGTGGCGGCGTAAGTAAGCGTAAACATATTCGCGGATAAAATACTTTCGGCGGAACGGCTACTCCTTTTCGGGGTGTAGCCGTTTTGCGCGTGATCATAATGCCGAACGAAAAACGGGAAAAGACCCGCGGCGGGAGTAAATCGCGGCTCGCGGGCAAGATAGCGCTGATAAGCGGCTGTGCTTTGCTTGCCGCCGTTTTCGCGTTGCTTCTCGTAAACGCGCTTTTGAACGTGTTCGTAAAAAGCTATTATCCCACGTTCGGGTCCAAGCGTTTTTTTGCGGTGGTAACCGATTCGATGGAGCCGGAAATTCCGCAGGGCAGTCTTATTACCTGTTTTAAGCCGAAAAGCGAAAGCGATATAGCGGTGGGCGACGTCATAACTTTCGAGCGAAAACAGGGCAATTCCGTAACGCTTATAACTCACCGCGTTACGGAAATTATTTCGTCCGAGTCGGGCGCGTCGTACGTAACGAAAGGCGACAACGCTCCCGCGACGGACGCGTTCAACCCGAGTTATTCCGACGTCGTCGGCGTTTACCGCGGCGGAAAATGCGGCGGTCTCGGTTACGTTATAGGATTTTTGCAGTCGTCGCAGGGCGCGATAGCGCTTATACTTTCGGCGTTTACCGTAGCGGTGGTGATCATCGTGGTGCGTTTCGTTGATCTCGTCAACGTGTGGCGCGGTATTGCCGTTTCGGCTCTGAAAAAGAGCGGCGACATTCTGTCGGAAAGCGAAAACGAACAGCTCGGCACGATAGCGGACGTTATTGGCATCGTGTCTAAAGACCCGAACGACAAAAAGGAAGTCCGCAGAAAAGACAAAAAACTCGCGTTCTTTCTTAAAACGGGAAAATTGCCGAAAAGACCGTATTCCGACGATCTCGAACCGGATGCGGAAACCGAAAACGTTTCCGAAGAAGAAACTCCGAAAGAATAATATGTTTCTCATGTCATAGCGATCCGCCGCTTCGCGCTTATATACACGTCAAAAGTGCGGAAGAAAAAAAATCTTACGCAAGATGAATCGGGCGAACGGATCGTCTGTTCAAATTCAAAAAAAACCGCAAGTTGAGTTTCAACTTGCGGTTTTTGGTGCGTCCGTCGGGGCTCGAACCCGAACCGAAGGCGTCGGAGTTTGCCTTATTTTTCAAAATAT
>DBEXQE010000113.1:0-13887 GCA_048167245.1 Christensenellales bacterium
TAAAAAGTGCTATAATATTATTTGAAAAATACAATTAAATAAAGGGAGGAACATTATGGAAAACAAGGATCAACGTATTTGTATCATAGGCGGCGGACCTGCGGGGACGAGCGCGGCTATGTATCTCGAAAAAAACGGATACGAGAACTACGTTATTTACGAAAAGACCGACCGCGTAGGCGGTAAGGCTTTTTCGCCTATGATGAAATGCAAAAGAGCTGACGGCGAATGGGAAGACAAGACGATCGAAATGGGCGCCGTAATGGGTTGCGACACTTATTTCGCGGTCGCCGAGTGCGAAGAATTCGGCGGCACGACGCATAAGGACGGACCGCCTATGGGCAGACGCTTCATGAACACGGACGGAACTCCGCAGAAGTCGTCGAAGATCGCGCTTCTGAAAAAGTTCTTGAAAATGAAAAAGCTGTCCAAACTCCTGAATAAAAAATACTACGGCTACGACGTTACGGGACACCGCGGAGTAGCGCAGGGCAGATACGAAGGTCAATGCCCGTCGCCCGAAATGAAATTGAAGCACATAGAAGGCGAAAACCCGAATTTGAAAGATCTGTCTATGCCTTTTTCGGAGTTTCTGAAAAAGAACAAGTGCGAAGACGCTACGCTCGTATGGAAAGGACCGTTCACGTCGTTCGGCTACGGCTATTTCGACGAGATCCCCGCGGCGTACGTTTTGAAATATCTCGACGCGTTCACCGTAAGGCAGTTCCTTTCGACGGGCAAACTGTGGACGTGGAAAGACGGCACGCAGTCGATCTGGGAAGGCGTGAACCGCAACTTGAAGCACCCCGCACAGCTCAATTCCGAAGTTACGGCGATCCGCCGCACGGACGACAAGGTTTTCGTAACGGTAAACGGCAACGAAGAAGAATTCGACAAGCTGATAATCTGCACGCCGCTCGAACTGTTCCTAAAATACGGCGACCCGACGGAGCAGGAAACGGAGCTGTTCTCCAAAATTCAGCACAAGGAATACTTTACGATGGCTGTGCGCACGGCGGAAGGCAATACGCCCGAAATTTCGTACTATTTCTTCGAGAATATGACGAACGAAACGCGCGGACACCTTATGGTGTTCTATCACCGCTGGCCGCAGGAACAGATCACCGAACAGCCGCTCGTTACGTTTACGCTCCGCAACCACGAAGGCATGGAAGACGTTCCGTTCGAAGTCGCGCGCGACACTACGCTCGCCGATATGACGAAGTGCGGTCTGCCCGTCGAAAAGACGGAGCGTATCGACGACTGGTACTACTTCCCGCACGTGTCGTCCAAGGACTACGCCGACGGTTGGTACGATAAAGTCGAAGCTATGCAGGGGCAGAAAAACACTTTCTACGCGGGCGAAGTCATGTCGTTCGGCGATATGGAAGAAACCGCCGAGTACAGCCGCGATATCGTAAACAGATTTTTCAAGAAGTAGGTTGCCGTGCAACAAATAAAAGTTATCGAACTGAATAAAGGCGTACTCGAAGACAACGACCGCGAAGCGGACTTTCTTCGGGCGCGCCTTAAACAAAAAGGCACGTTTCTCATAAACGTAATGTCGAGTCCCGGAGCGGGCAAAACGACTACTCTTATAGCGCTCATAAACGCGCTCAAAGACAAGTTCCGCATAGGCGTAATGGAAGCGGATATCGACTCCGACGTTGACGCGGTAAAGGTCGCCGACAAAACGGGCGTGAAGTCCGTTCAGCTCCACACGGGCGGAATGTGTCATCTCGACGCGGAAATGACGGCGCAGGGACTTATAGGCATAGGCTCCGACGGTCTCGACCTTATATTTTTGGAGAACGTAGGCAATCTCGTATGCCCCGCGGAGTTCGACACGGGCGCGCATCTGAACATGACGATACTGTCCTTGCCCGAAGGCGACGACAAACCGCTCAAATATCCGCTCGTCTACGAAAAGTGCGAACTCGTGCTCATAAACAAGACGGACGCAAAGCAATATTTCACGTTCGATTTCGACAAGTGCCTGAGTAATATCCGGCTCAGAAACAAAACTTCCGCCGTTATGCCGATTTCGGCGAAAACGGGCGACGGTATACCCGCCGTGGCGGAGTTTTTAGAGAGAAAAATATCATTTTGGAAGGAGAATTGAATAATGCCCGAACAGAACGATAAGATCATAAGCAAATACCAGGGCGAGAAACCGGTCGAGAAAAAGTACGTAAAGCTCGGCAAGAAGATAACCGACGTAGTCGCTCACAAGATCAAGGGCTTCGGCTCGGAAGCTCCCGAGTACTGGGGGCTTCGAGAAGTTTTAACGCCCGAAATGGTAGACGTCGCGAACAAAATGAAGCTCAGAAAGTTTTACACGTTCGAGCAGTTGTTGAAGAAGAACAAGGGATACGAGCCTGCGGCTTTCCAAAAGCTACTCGACGAAATGTCGTACATAGGGATCCTCGAATACGACTACGGCGACAACTACGACCACGACGGCGAACTCAAAGACAAGCCGAGAATAAAGCGCTACCGCGTGCCGTTCTACGTGCCGGGTTCCGCCGAGCTTTTCAACTCGTCGCTCGACAGGATAGAGAGAAATCCCGCCGTTACTTCGTTCTTCGAAAGAATGACTTTCATTCCGCTCGCGGGCATAACGCAGATGATCCCGCCGGGCGGCGACGGCATAGGCATGCACGTTATTCCCGTCGAACAGGCGATAGACGCCGAAAGCAAGTCGGTGGACTTGGAACATATCTCTTACTGGCTCAAAAAGTACGACGGACACATTTCCGCGGGCATTTGCTCGTGCAGAGCGTCCCGCGCGGTGCTCGGCGACGGTTGCGCCGACGACGTGGACGACTGGTGTATTCAGGTCGGCGACATGGCCGATTACACGGTCGAAACGGGCAGGGCGCACTACATAACGAAAGAGCGCGCGCTCGAAATATTGGAACTTGCCGAAAAGAACGGCTACGTGCATCAGATAACGAACATCGACGGCGAAAACAAGATATTCGATATCTGCAACTGCAACGTGAAGATCTGCAACGCGCTTAGAACTTCGATGCTGTTCAACACGCCGAACCTTTCGCGCAGCGCGTACACGGCTAAGGTAAACAAGGACAAGTGCGTCGCGTGCGGCAAGTGCGTCGAAGTCTGCCCCGCGGGCGCCGTCAAGCTCGGACAGAAGCTCTGCCACAAGGACGGCACGGAAGTAAAATACAAGCACGCCGTGCTTCCCGACAAGGTCAAGTGGGGCAAATACGCGTGGGACGAAGATTACCGCGACACCGCGAGAATGTCGAACACGTACCCGAGCGGAAGTTCGCCGTGCAAGGCGGCTTGTCCCGCTCACGTTCCCGTACAGGCGTACATAGCGCTCGCAAAGCAGGGCAAATACCGCGAAGCGCTCGAAATGATAAAGACCGAAAACCCGTTCCCCGCAGTTTGCGGACGCATCTGCAACCGTCGTTGCGAAGACGCCTGCACGCGCGGCGAGATAGACGCGCCCGTGTCGATAGACGCCATCAAAAAATTCGTGGCGGATCTGGAAATAAAATCGGATAACCGCTTCGTTCCCGAAAAGCGCATTTCGTCCGTTCACGGCGAATACGACGACAAGATTGCCATAATCGGCGGCGGTCCCGCGGGACTTACGGCGGCGTACTATTTGGCGGTAATGGGTTATCATCCGACCGTATTCGAAAAGAACGACAAACCGGGCGGAATGTTAACGTACGGCATACCGAGTTACAAACTCGAAAAGGACGTCATCGACGCGGAGATAGATATCCTGCGCGAATTGGGCGTGGAGATAAAATGCGGCATAGAAGTCGGCGAAGATATAACGATACAGAACCTTAAAGACATAGGCTACAAGGCGTTCTATATCGCGATAGGGTGTCAGGGCGGTCGCCGTCCGGGAGTCGAAAACGACGAAGCCGAAGGCACCGAGATAGCCGTCGAATATTTAAGAAAGAGCTTCGACAGCAGAGAAAAATTCACGGGCGACGTGGTAGTCATAGGCGGCGGAAACGTCGCGATAGACTGCGCGCGCAACGCTCACCGTTTAGGCGCGAACTCCGTGAATATGTTCTGTCTCGAAGCCCGCGGCGAAATGCCCGCAAGCAAGGAAGAAATAAAGGAAGCCGAAGAAGAAAATATCGTCATCGGCACGTCCTGGGGCGTCAAAAAGGTCAACGTGGGCGCGGACGGAAAGGTTTCGGGCATAGTTCTGAAACGTTGCGTTTCTACGCTCGACGAAAACGGCAAGTTCAGCCCGAAATATTCCGAAGACGAAACGAAAGAAGTAAAAGCCGACAAGATAGTTTTCGCGATAGGTCAGGCGATAGAGTGGAAAAATTTGCTTGACGGCACGAACGTTAAGTTCTGGCGCGGAAATTATCCCGTCGCGGACAAATTCACGTATCAGACCGACGACCCTGATATTTTCGTCGGCGGCGACGTATACACGGGACCGCGGTTCGTCATCGACGCGATCGCGGCGGGACACGAAGTCGCCGAAAGTCTGCACCGCCACGTGCGCCCGAAAGCTCACATGACGATAGGTCGCGACAGACGCGCTTACACTCCGCTCGACAAGGAAGATCTTACGTACCCGTCCTACGACACCGCGGGACGGCAGGAAGCGGGCATGGACGAGAGCGTGGACTACAAGAACTCGTTCGACGACGCGCACCTTACGCTCACGGAAGAACAGGTGGCGGCGGAAGCTAAGCGTTGCCTTTCGTGCGGCGTGTCGTACGTCGACCCGAACAAGTGCATAGGTTGCGGCTTGTGCACGACGCGCTGTAAGTTCGGAGCTATCGAGCTCGTGCGCGATCATCCGAAGTGTACGACTATGCGACCCGCGGAAAAGAAAGTCGGCGGCTTGATCGGTTACGCTATCCCGCGCGCGTTCAAGATAGTTCTGCACAGCGGCTCGAAAGAAGCTCGCGAAATGGCTAAAAAGAGAAAGGCTTACAAGAAAAGCCAAAAGCAGTCCGCAAAGGAAGCAAAAAAATAGAAAATGCACGAACTCGGAATAGTTCTTCACGTTATAGACCAGGTCGAGAAAGTCGCCGCCGAAAACAACGTAGAAAAGGTCGTTTCGGTAACGCTCGAAGTGGGCGAAGTTTCGTCCATAGTTCCCGACTACTTCCGCGACTGTTTCGAATGGTCGAAAAAGAAAACCAAGTACATGAAAGACGCCGAGCTTAATTTAATAGTTTTGCAGGCGCTTTCGTACTGCACGAAATGCGAAAAAACGTATCTCACTACCGAGCACGCGAAAAAATGCCCCCATTGCGGAAGCTACGAAACGTATTTGGTTACGGGGGATGAGATGAATATTAAGGACATCTCCGTTATTTAGCGGCGGCGTATACGGGTGCATATACGGGTTACGTGCGGCGCGTCGGCGCGGTTACGTACGTTTTAGTACGCGCCTTGCCGCCGCTCCGCCTGTTACCCGTCTCTACACCCGTCTCCGCCGCCTTGACTGTGTGTTTGCACGCACCCGCCCCGCCTTAGCTTGCATTATTACTCCGCACCACTCTCCGCTCCGCCTTTGGTTCGTCATTGCGCTCAGCCGAGCGTCGCAGACGCGAACGCCACGAGCCGTAGGCGAGTATGAGCGTAAGCGACGAAGCAATCCAGTAAAAAACAAAACGCACTGGATTGCTTCGCTACGCTCGCAATGACGCCCAAGCTCTGTCATTTCGAGCGGAGCGAAGCGCAGTCGAGAAATCGCTTAAAATTTATCCTTATTAGCGGCGTCCCCTGATAGGGGGAGCTGTCAAGCACAAAGTGGAGCGACTGCTTGACTGAGGGGGTTTCTTTCCCTTTCTCTACTTCCCGAAGAAGAACGCCGCGACGGTCCCGGGTCCGCAATGGATACCCATAACGAGATCTATATAATTTACGACGGTATTTTTGATATCCGTCTTTTCTTTGATCTTCGAAATAAGAAACTCCGCGTCGTCCGGGCAGTCGGCGTGGGCGATATAGAGCGTCGCGTTTTCTGGGTCGGCTATATTGTCGGCAACTCGCTGAGCCAAATTCGAAAGCGAATTTTTCCGTCCGAAAACCTTGCCGACTGCTACGAGTTTTCCGTTTTCGTCGGCGCGGATAACGGGCTTTATGTTCAGAGTGCTCGCGATAAGGAACGCTGTCTTTTTAAGGCGTCCGCCGCGGTACAGGTACGCGAGATTTTCGACCGTGAACAGGCTGAAAAGTTTCCGTTTATCCTTATCCGTTTTTTCTTTGGTCGCTTCTATCGTTTCGCCGTTTTCGCGGAGCGTGGCGGCATATACGGCGACTGCGCCTTCTCCGAGCGACCCCGTCAGCGAATCGACGGCTAATATTTTGCGCTCGGGGTATTTTTCTTTAAGCTCGCCGAGCAAGCCCGATATCATATCGAAATTCACGCTCAGAGCCGACGAAAAGCCGACGTACAAAAGGTCTTTTCCCGCGCTCAGGATCTTTACGAATATCTTTTCGCATTCTTCCCGCGGCGCGCACGAAGTCGTCATCGGGACTTTTTCGCGCATCATGTCGTAGTATTTTTTAAGCTCTTGCTTTTCGCCCTTGACGTAGCCGAGCTTTTCTTCGCCGCCGATAACGTAAACGAGCGGGATAACGTGAAGCCCGTATTTTTCGTACAGTTCTTCGCTCAGATTCGAGCAGCTGTCGGTAACTATTTCGAAAGCGTAGTCCGTCATCGTGAAAAACGTCTCCTTTATTATTTATTCTTACCCAAAAAGAAAAGTGCGACCGTCCCGGGCCCCGAATGAGTTCCGACTACAAGGTCCACGTAGTTGACGACTATGTCCTTCACGGTCATTCTCTTCTTTATTTCCGATATAAGATATTCGACGTCGCCCAAGCAATCGCCGTGCGAAATGTATATGGTCTGATTTTCGGGTTCGACTATAAGTTCCGCCGCGCGCTTGGCAATATCCGCGAGCGAAGTCTTGCGCCCGAAAACTTTGCCTACGGGAACGAGCCGACCGCAGTCGTCCACGTGCATGACGGGTTTTATGTTGAACGTGCTCGCAAGCAGATACGCTGATTTTTTCACTCGTCCGCCGCGGTACAGGTACGCAAGGTTCTCGACCGTGAACAGGTGAACGAGCTTGTTGCGGTTGTCTTCGACCCACTTGCAGACGGCTTCGATATTCTCGCCCGCTTCGCGCTTTTCGCACGCGTACGTTACGAGTCGACCTTGCCCGAGCGACGCGCCGAGAGAATCAACGTATAGGATCTTGCGCTCGGGGTAAGCGCTTTTGAGTTCTTCCAGCGTCGTTTTCGCGTTTTCGTACGTTGCGCTCAGAGCCGACGAAAACCCTATATACAAAAGGTCTTTTCCCGCGTCGAGAATTTCGCGGAAAGTCTTGTCGCAGTTCTCCCGCGAGACGCACGAAGTCGTCATCGGGACTTTCTCGCGCATCAAGTCGTAATATTTTTTAAGGTCCTGCTTTTCGCCCTTAACGTAGCTCAGCATTTCTTTTCCGCCTATGATATACACGAGCGGGATTATGCGGATCCCGTACTCGTCTATAAGCTCGTCCGTGAGATTCGCGCTCGAATCGGTTACTATTTCGTAATCGTATGCGGTCATTTTTTCTGTTGCTCCTTAAATATCGTATACAATTATGATATAACCGCTCGCGCCGTTTTACAATAAACTTTCGTTCGATTTCGCTCTATCGTTCGTTATTTTCCGTAAACCGTTGAAAAATTCGCGGTAGAGCGCCAAAAAACGACTCCACTGCGAGTAGAGTCGCTTAAATGCGCTTGATTTTCGGGCGAAAATGGTGTATAATATAGCGGATCATGGATGAAATCACGTTAAAAGATATAATCGCGAAAAATATCACGGCTTGCCGAAAAGCAAAGGGGCTTACTCAGCTCGAAGTCGCCGAAAAGCTGAATTATACCGATAAGGCGGTTTCCAAATGGGAGCGCGGGGAGTCCATTCCGGATATAACCACGCTGTATCAGCTCGCCGAGCTTTACGGCGTAACGCTGAACGACCTTTGCGCCGAAGAAACGGGCACGCGGCTCGGAAAGATAGGCAAGGTGCTCAAAAGTCATAAGCTCATTATCCCGTTTCTTTCCGCGGGGCTCGTGTGGCTCGTGGCGACCGTCGTATTCGTGTTCCTGACTATGTTTTTGGGCAGCTACAAAACGTGGCTCGCATTTTTGTACGCAGTTCCCGTTTCGATAATAGTCCTGCTCGTTTTCAGCGCGATATGGGGCAACAAAATTCTGTCGAGCGTGCTCATATCGCTGCTTATTTGGTCTGTTCCGACTTGCCTTGTCCTGACCATCTCGTTCAATATGATCTGGCTTTTGTTCATAATTCCCGTCCCGCTCCAAATTCTCGTCATCCTTTGGTACGTAATGCGAATAAAGGCGGAAAAAGGAAAGTAAATAATTTGTTCTTTTGACGGCGCGCCAAAAGAACCAAAAGCGCGCCGGGACACTTTCGACTGTGTCCCGAACCCCGCAACGACCCGCTTTTCAAAAAGCGGGAGCAAAACTTTGCAATGAGTATTTAGTCAAGCCGAAGTATTTGTCATTTCGAGCGTAGTCGAGAAATCGCTTAAAATTAACTTTATAATTTTGCTTAGCTGTTCTTGACCTTAAAAAGGTTTTGCCTACTTTTCTGAAAAGTAGGGCATTGGGGGTCCGGGGACAGTTGCAAGCCCCCGGCGGCTTTTTTGCTCCACTTTTTTTGCCGCGGTAAAAAAGTGGAAAATTCACTTTCCGCTACGCATCGCGTTCAGTATCGCGAGCACGGCTACGCCCACGTCCCCGAACACGGCGAGCCACATATTCGCAAGACCGAGCGCTGACAGAATAAGGATAGCGACTTTCACGACTATGGAAAATATTACGTTCTCGCGTACTATTCCCATAGTCTTTTTCGCTATGCGCTTTGCGAGCGGTATGCCGCGCAGGTCGTCTTTCATCAAAACCACGTCCGACGCTTCTATCGCCGCGTCGCTCCCGACTCCGCCCATCGCTATACCGATATCCGAGCGCATCAGCACGGGCGCGTCGTTTATCCCGTCGCCGACGAAACAGAGCGCGTCGTTTTCATTTTTTTCCGCAATGAGTTTTTCTACTTCTTCGACCTTGTTCTGCGGCAACAGCGACGAGCGGTAGTCGCTTACGCCCGTTTCGCGCGCCACGCTTGCCGCGACGCTCTCGTTGTCGCCCGTCAGCATACAGGTCCTGCAACCCGCCGCGTTCAGAGCCGCGACGACTTCTTTCGTTTCGGGCTTTATCTCGTCGCTCACGAGCAAAGAGCCGACGAACCTGCCGTTTTCCGCAACGTACACGGGCGTTCCCGCACCGCTTACCGCCGAGAACGCGACGCCGTTTTCGCGCATGAGTTTTTCGTTGCCCGCAAGGATAACGTTACCGTTCTTTTCGGCTCTTATCCCGCGTCCTGCTTCGTTTGTGAGCATATAGCCGCTTTCGGGCTCCTTGCCGTAGCGCGCGAGTATAGATTTGGCGATAGGGTGGCTCGACCCTTTTTCGGCGATCGCGGCAAGGCGCAGTATCTCGTCCGATCTGTCCGCGGGGGACGCGCAGGTTACGGCGAAGTTGCCCTTAGTCAGCGTTCCCGTCTTGTCGAACACGAATATATTCGCTTTGTTCAGCTTTTCGAGATACGACGAGCCTTTTATCAGCACGCCGTTTTTCGACGCCGCGCCGAGCCCGCAGAAAAACGACATAGGCACGGAGATGACGAGCGCACAGGGGCAGGACACGACGAGAAACGACAGCGCGCGGTAGATCCAGGTCGAAAAGTCGCGCGTTATAAGGCTCGGAATTATCGCGAGCAAAAGCGCTATGCCGACGACCGCGGGCGTATAAAATCTCGAAAATTTCGTGATAAAGTTCTCGGCTTTCGATTTCTGTTCGGCGGCGTTTTCCACGAGTTCCAGAATTTTGGAAACCGTCGAATCGTAGAACTCTTTTTGTACGCGTAATTCTATGCGCGAGCTTACGTTCACGCAACCGCTTATGACTTCGTCGTTTTCATTAACTTCGCGCGGCAGGGATTCGCCGGTCAGCGCTTTCGTGTCGAGCGTGGTCGAGCCGCTTATGACTACGCCGTCGAGCGGGATCTTTTCGCCCGCGTTGACGACGACCGTTTCGCCTACTTTTACTTCCGACGGGTCGACGACCGTTTCCTTTCCGCCGCGCAGAACGCACGCGCTGTCGGGTCGGATATCCATTAACGACGCGATCGACTTACGCGATTTTCCCGCCGCGTAGCCCTGAAAAAATTCGCCGACCTGATAGAACAGAAGTACCGCGCAGGCTTCGTCGAAACCTTCCGTTCCGCGCCCCGTGGCGCCGCCGTATATAGCGAGCGAGAACGCGCCGAGCGTGGCTATGCACATCAGAAAATTTTCGTCGAATATCTGTCCGTGAGCAATGTTTCGCGCGGCTCTGTACAACACGTCGTAGCCTATGTACAGATAGACCGCAAGATAAAGGCACAGCGGAAGTAAAAATCCGAGTTTTCCGCCTATCGCGCCGTCAAGCCCCACGGCTTTATCCGCCGCGAACACCGCGATAAACGCGCACAGCGCAATACCTATTCTTATAAGCGACTTTTTTTCGCGCCTTGTCATAAAAATCTCCTTACCTAATTTAGGCTTCACCTTTTAGGGGAAGCTGTCAAGCACAAAGCAAAGCGACTGCTTGACTGATGAGGTCAAATTAAAATCTTACAATCCGGCTCTATCTTTTTGCAGACCTTTACCGCATGCTCCATTATCGCGTCCATTTCGCTTTCTTCGGCTTCGATAGAAAGCCTTTGCGTCATGAACGCGACCGAAACGGACTTGACCCCGTCGATCTTCGCGATCGCGCGCTCCATTTTCGCCGCGCAGTTCGCGCAATCGAGATCCTGCAATCTGTAAACTTTTTTGACCGTCATAATAATTTTTTCTCCTTGCGTGATATTTCATTGAATACTTGGTTGATTGAGCAATTATTCAACTGTTTTCCCGTAAAAAACAAGGAATTTCTCCTTGCATGATATTTATTGCCGAAAGCACAGTCGCGCGGCAGACGAGCAACAGGCGGCAAGTCGGCGAAGGGAGTTTATTTCGCATAAATGACCGAGCCGCCGTGGGCGCACGTAGCCCGTATCCCGCGATGAATGGGCTTTCGCGCTATTTATCTTCCGCCAAGTGCGTCAACCCGTACTCTATTATCTTCGTAACGTGATCGTCGTCGAGAGAGTAGCGTACTTCCTTGCCTTCTTTCGTGCCTTTCACGAGTTTGGAGCCGCGCAGAACGCGCAACTGATGCGACACCGCCGAAACGCTCATATTCAGCACGTCCGCGATCTCGCTTACGTTCAGGTCGCGGATTTGCAGGCAACCCAAAATTTTGGCGCGCGTCGAATCGCCGAACATTTTGAAAAGTTCCGCCAAATCGTACAGCGTTTCGTCGGGCGGCAGTTTGTCGCGTATCGCCGAGATATAATCGTTTTGCGTTTTGTTATCCATAAAGCTCCGCAACATTTGAACGGTTCTTCAAATGTTCAATAATATTATATACCTTAGCCGCGCGTTTGTCAACGGATTTTCGGAAATTTTTCAAGTTTTTTTTAAGCCGACCCGCGTTTTGCTTGCTTAAAAAGGTTTTAGGTGGTATAATTTTTTAGTCCCGCTTAAATTCGGGACATCCTTACTCCGCCTTCGGGGCGGGGTCATAGACCGAAAGGAGGTAGAAAAATGAACAAGTACGAAGTTTTGTACATTCTCGACGCAAAGTTGGACGATGCGGCAAAAGACGCCGCATGCGAAAAGTACAGCGCGCTTGTGAAGGAGCTTGGCGGTGAAGTCGAATCCGTCGATAAGTGGGGAGTAAAGAAATTCGCTTATCCGATCGACGCCAAAACCGAAGGCTTCTACGCGCTAATGAACTTTTCGTCCGCGCCCGATTTCCCGGCGGAACTCGAACGCAGAATGAGAATAGATGAGAATGTTGTTCGTTATATGGTCGTAAAAAAGTAAAAAGCCATATTCATCTCGCAATACTGCGTTACGGTGCGCTTTTCTCGGGTCATTTATGCGAAATAAACTCCCCGTCGAAAATGCTCCCGTGCCTTGTCTTGCGAGCGACTATGCCTTTTTACGATATTCAAAATTACCGTAACGGATAACAAAAGGAGAAACAAAATGAACAAATGTATCTTAATAGGAAATCTTACGCGCGATCCCGAGCTTTCGACTACGGGCAGCGGAGTATCGGTCTGCAAGTTTTCGATCGCGGTCAACAGAACGTTCAAGAACCAGAACGGCGAGTACGAAACGGACTTTCTGAATATCGTTACTTGGCGCGGGTTGGCGGACAACTGTTCCAAGTATCTGACCAAGGGCAGTAAAGTTGCCGTATGCGGTCAGATCCAGACGCGCACTTACGAAGTGGACGGTCAGAAGCGTTACGCTACCGACATAGTGGCGGACGACGTTGAATTTCTGAACCGCGCGGGAGACAATCAGGGAGCGTCGGGCGGCGAGCGTCAGTCCGCGCCTGCGCCCAAAAAGACTTCGGAACTCAAACCCGTAGACGACGAAGGTTTGCCGTTCTGAGAAAAATTTCAACAGGAGGTTTAAGTTTTATCATGGATAACAAAAAAGCAAATATAAACGCCGAATCCGACGACAAGGGCAAGCGCCCCATGCGCCGCGCGCCGAAACGCAAAGTATGCGCTTTCTGCGTCGAAAAGGTAGAAACTATCGACTATAAGGACGTAACGAAATTAAGACGTTACGTTACCGAAAAAGGTAAAATAGTTCCCCGCCGCACGTCGGGCGTTTGCGCCGAACACCAACGCGAACTCGCGACCGCAATAAAGCGCGCGAGAGTTATGGGGTTATTGCCGTTCAAAGGCGAATAAAATTTTCGGGCGCTTGGCGCTATCGTATCTACGGCGCGCCCAAACGCCCGAGAGCATAATCTCGAGAGCATAATTATGATCTGATAGGCGCGGGCGAAAACTGTTCCGCGCCTTTTATTATTATATGCCCCGCAGGCTGTTCTTTCGAGCGGAGTGCGCAGCACGCAGTCGAGAAATCGCTCAAAAATATCCTTATAAAAAACAGAGAGAAAAAAAACAATGATTCAAGTCAACGATATAAGTCTGCAATTCGGGTCGAGAGTCCTGTTCGACCACGTGAGCCTGAAATTCACGAAAGGCAACTGCTACGGAGTTATCGGCGCGAACGGCGCGGGCAAGTCCACGTTTCTGAAAGTGCTTTCGGGCGAACTCGAACCGAACAAGGGCGACGTTACGATAGACAAGAACGAGCGCATGAGCGTTCTCATGCAGAATCAGAACGCGTACGACGACTACACCGTGCTCGACACCGTAATGTGGGGGCACAAGCGGCTCATGGAAGTCAAGAACGAGCGCGACGCACTCTATTCGAAAGCCGATTTTTCGGACGAAGACGGTATCCGCGCGGGCGAACTCGAAGCCGAATTCGCGGACATGGACGGCTACGAAGCCGAAGCGAACGCCGAAACGCTTTTGAATAACCTGAAAATCGACGCGGATATCTTCTACACGCAGATGAAAGACGTCGACGCGAAAGTCAAAGTAAAAGTGCTTTTGGCGCAGAGCCTGTTCGGCAAGCCGGATATTCTCGTGCTCGACGAGCCGACGAACAATCTCGACGCAAAGACCGTCAAGTGGCTCGAAGACTATCTTATGCAACTCGACGACACGATCATAATAATAGTTTCGCACAACCGCCACTTCCTGAACCGCGTCTGCACGCACATCTGCGACGTCGATTTCAAACAGATAAACATATTCGTAGGCAACTACGATTTCTGGTACGAAACGAGCCAGCTTTTGGCGCGTCAGGCAAAAGA
>DBEXQE010000114.1:0-2382 GCA_048167245.1 Christensenellales bacterium
ACTCGTTTATGAGCTTGTTTTTATTGTAATTTATCATGCGGCTTTGCTCCTTTTCTGATAGAAATTTTCCGGCAGCTCGTCGTCGTTCTCCGTCAGATACTTAATATATCCTTCGAGCGTCTGTTCGGTTGGTTCGGCGACAAAATAGTCGAAGTCTTGCTTCAAATGCCCGTCATAGAACTTGGGCTTACAGCACTTGCTGTCGTAACAAGCGAACACGTTGTAGTCCGCCGTTACCGTTTCTTCCGTATAGCAAGACTCGTCCTGCTTTCCGCTCGAAATGTACTTGTCGAACAGCGAGCTGTTCTCTATGTGCCGTATAAGCCAACGCAAACCGTTAATTTGCCCGTAACCGTTATACGAAAGCTCCAACCGCATAATCTCTATGAACCTACTAAGCTCCCGTATATTCACATCTATAAGCATTGGTCTTTGCGTGTCGAGCCAAATATCCAAATCATTATGGCCGTGCTGTTCGTACCAGCGGCTTTGCCAATCCGGAAAATACATACTCATTCGGCTGTTCAGATACTTTTGCGCTTCCGTTATGCAAATGCACTCGAACGGCAGATTAAAATGCGTTTCAACAAACGGATTCGCAAAACCCAAACGATACGGGTTTATTCTTCTGTTATATTTCGGGCTGTATCTGTACTTACGGAATATCATATCGTAGTTTGCCGACACGCAATGCGACGGAACAGTCCGAATACTTGAAAATCCGCTCGCTTGCTTAAAAAATATCTCCGCTTGCATTGCGCGCGTTCGCTCTCTGTCGAAAGCTGTCTGCCTTGCTATATGCGTCATAAAACACGTCTTTCCCGTTCGCGGCGGCGCAAAGATTATAGTTATCATTTGACCACCCACTTAATGAGCTTGATTACAATTCCGAAAACAATCAGACAAGGAATCGCTATAATAAAAACTTTCATCCATGTAGGCAAGGCTTTCCAAAACGCGGCTACTTTGTCCCAAAACGATTCTTTTACGACGTCGGGCGTCGGAACGGGCGAAATATTACTTCCCGTATTGCCTTCGTCTATATCGAAATCGGGGTCGTCGGGATCGAATACGGACGGCGGAGCGCCGACCGAATATATCTCGATTCCTTGCATATCGAACGTGGACGTGGTACACCAATATCCGGGGTGCAGCTGCCCCATAACGCCGTTTTGTCCTATGCTTATCTGAACCTTTGAAAAATCCGCGTTTATCTTTTTTAAGTATTTGTAATAGTTGTTAGACAGCGAAAATATAAGCTCGCTTTCCGAGAATGTTATTTTTGCGCTTACGCCGATAGTGGATATACCCGACGGAATAACGACTTTCGTGCGTCCCGAAATATATATTACGCCCGAATCTCCCGAAACTTCGTCTTTTACTTGAATGTTCGGGAAAGTGAACATAATCAACACTTCGGTTTCTACTTTATTGAAAAGTTTAGAACCGTCTATCGCGCCGTAATCGGTATTACCCAAGTACGCTTTACTTATTTGTCCGAGCGGAATTTTCATTCTATAAACGTCTATGCTCTCGTAATCCGTTATATCTATTCCATGAAAGTCTATACGACTGCTTGCGGCTTTTGCGGTAGACGCGGACGGAAACATACACGAGAACATAAGCAAAACGGTCAAAAATACCGTAAAAACGTACTTGGATTTACGATTTTTTGCTATCGTATTCATCTCAACGTACCCCTTTTCTTTTTAACGAGTATAATAACGACTGCCGCTACAACAGCCACACCGAACACGGCAAAGCACCACCACCAATCGGAAAAGAATTTCGCTACTTTGTCCCCGAACGTAGGCGGCGGAATCTCCGAAAACTTTGCATAAATCGTAGTGTTGCTTGTAAGTCTGTCGGTAGACTTTACGGCTTGCGTAAAGTCGGAATCGTAAAACCAACCGTCGAATATATATCCGTCTTTCGCAGGCGTTCTCAGCTCGGAAAGCGGCGCGTTATAATCCAGCAAATCCATTGTTTCGATTCCGTCCACATTGTATGTGAGTCCGGCTTTTACTACGAAATCTTTTGCCGCAAAAAGCGATAAATCGTCGGTTATTTTTGCGTTCGGGTCGTATGCAGTAAGCATATTCGAATCGAGCGAAAATGCAACGGCTTGCAAAGTAACACTGTCTACGAGATACAAGTCCACAAGCCTTGTGCCGTATTCTACGTCCATTTCGAGATACAGTTCGCCGTCAACGTAAAACGAAACTTTGAAAACTTGAATTTCCCACTTTGCGTAAAAAGTCTTGTTTCCCGTAGAACCTTTCGGAATACTCGAAACCGCAGCTCCCGAAAAATCTTCCGTCGTATACCACCCAACAAAATCATAACCCGTTCTTGTCGGCGTAGGCAACGTATACGTTTCCG
>DBEXQE010000115.1:0-7313 GCA_048167245.1 Christensenellales bacterium
ATAACCAAACCCAAAGCCTCCCAAAGTGCGAGCGGAAAAAGTATATTGCCGAGAGATTGCAAAGCGAATTTGAAACCGCCGAGCAAGCAAAGGCATATACCGAGCAAAATCTCGAACGCAAGAAAACAAACGCCGTAAAACGTTATACGCGGCTATGGCGTAAAGTCCGCTTGCAACGGTGGAACTACTTTATAACTTTTACGTTCGACGGAAACAAGCATACCGAAGAAAGTTTCAGAAAGTCATTGAACAATACGTTGAAACACCTTGTCAGCCGCAAAGGTTGGAAATATATCGGCGTATGGGAGCGCGGAAAAGATACTGAAAGACTACACTTTCACGGAATATTCGTTATACCCGAAAACGCAATGATAGGAACGCTCGAACAAATAACCGACTACGACACACGCAAACACCGCAAGCAGACCACTTTTCAAAACACGCATTTTTCGGAAAGATTCGGGCGAAACGATTTCAAAGAACTTTGTCCGAGAGATATAGACAAGTCGGTACGCTACTTACTCAAATACATAGAGAAAAGCGGAGAACGGCTTGTTTACGGCGGTAAATTGCCCACCTACATAAAAAGCAATATTCTCGACAGAGATATAATATGCGGCTACGGAGTAGACGAAAAGAAAGTTATATTAGCGGACGATTTCACTTGCATAGACGGCGACGGCGTAGTAAGGGGCAAAGCGTCGTCGCCCGAAGTAATAAAGCAAATGCCCAAAGCAAACTGAAACCATTCCATTATTTTGTCTTTCTCGGTGGGAGCGTAAACGAAAACGCACTTTTTCGCAAGGGTAAAATGCACTACTTGCGTAGCCCTTGCGAAAACGAACGAAAAGCAATTTATACGTTATGATTTTTGCGTTTTCGTTTATGATCGCTCCCGTCGAAAGACAAAATAAAATAATTCTTAAAAGGAGATTTCTCAAATGAAAACAGCAGTAGTTTATGCTCGATATTCGAGCGACAACCAATCGGAGCAAAGCATAGAAGGTCAACTTCGTGTTTGCAACGAGTATGCAAAGTCCAACGACATTGTTATACTCGACACCTACATAGACCGCGCTATGACGGGTACGAATGACAACCGCCCCGATTTCCAGCGTATGATTAAAAACAGCGCAAAACGCGAGTGGGATATGATACTCGTTTACAAGTTCGACCGCTTTTCGCGTAACAAGTACGAAACGGCTATGCACAAGAAAACGCTTAAAGACAACGGCGTTAAAGTCGTGTCCGCTACCGAGTATATTCCCGACAGTCCCGAAGCAATCATACTCGAAAGTATGTTAGAGGGCTATGCCGAGTATTATTCCGCCGAACTTTCCCAAAAGGTAAAACGCGGTATGCGTGAAACTCGCAGTAAAGGCAACTTTACGGGCGGTTTTCTAATCTACGGCTACAAAGTGGAAAACCATAAAGTAGTCATAGACCAAAACAAAGCCGAAACGGTAAAATTCATTTACGAACAGTACGCTATGGGCGTTTACGTTAAAGACATCATAAAAGCGTTGACCGCAAAAGGCATATTAAATCGTAATAAACCGTTTGCGCGAAACACCGTTTACAACATACTCAAAAACGAAAAGTATTCGGGTGTATACAGACACGGCGACGAAGTGTTTACGAATATCTATCCGCAAATCGTGCCGCAAGATATTTTCGATACCGTCCGCTCGAAAATAGACAGCAATCACTATGGCAAACGCAGTACCGAAGTCGTTTACTTATTACGCCACAAAACGGTATGCGGCTATTGCGGCAGTCCCGTAAGCGCAGAGTGCGGCACAGCCAAGAACGGTGAAAAGAAACGCTATTACAAGTGTTTGGGACGTAAAAACGGCAACGGTTGCACAAAGAGCCAAGCACGAAAAGACGTTCTCGAAAACTATGTGCTTGAAAACGTCATAACGCAGTTGCAAAGCAATATGGACTACATTGTAAATACTTTGCTCGAAATGCAAGACAGCTACATAAAAGCAAATTCGGCATTGACGCGGCTTGTAAAAGAGCAACGCCAAACCGAAAACGCCATACAAAACATTATGTCCGCGATAGAGTGCGGCGGCACGAGCAACACCGCGATGAAACGGTTGCGCGAACTCGAAACGCTTTCGGAAGAACTCGAAAAGCAAATACGCATAGAGAAAGCGCAATCGGCGTTTAAGTTAAGCCGCCAAGAGATTGCCGACTTTTACGAACACGCTTTACGGCAAGAGCCGCAAATGCTTATAAACTTACTGATAAAGCAAATACAA
The DNA here is from genome assembly GCA_048167245.1 of Christensenellales bacterium. Lineage (GTDB taxonomy): Bacteria > Bacillota > Clostridia > Christensenellales > Pumilibacteraceae > RACS-047. Next base: position 2,271 of record DBEXQE010000115.1, read on the forward strand.
CTGTTTGACGATAAAATGGTCATTATCTACAACAGTCCCAAAACGATGAGCCTTGACGAAAGTCGGGGCTTTTCCTTTTATACGGACAATGTTCCGTACCCGATTTACATTCAAAATATGAAACAGCCGAAAATGATTGACTTTCAACTGATTATGCGTATTTAGATACGCGGACTATTTATTCCACGTTCCGCTTGACGTGAGCCTCCGCGGCGTGCGGTATTTAGGCAAAGAGCCATGACCAAACGCCCCAAGGGGGCTTTTTGTTTGCCGTTGGCAAATAGCCTACCACACGCCTTTCTCACGTCAAGCGGCTTTCGCGGCATAAACCGTCCGCTTTATCTTATTTGTACGAACTCACACCAAAACCGTTTTCGTGCCGTTTACGGCTGTTTAACGGCTTTATACGCGATATATTCCCACGAACAAAAACACATAGAAAAAACCTAAACCGAGATGTTCGATTTAGGTTTTTCTTGGCGGAGAGAAAGGGATTCGAACCCTTGGTACGTTTTAGCGTACGCACGCTTTCCAAGCGTGTGCCTTCGACCACTCAACCATCTCTCCGCGAAATGGAAGCGCTCTACGGAATAAAGTTCAACGCTGTTATATTCTATCACAGAATGAAATATAAATCAATTAAAACCGCGCAACTTTCGGCAAAAAGTTTCTAAGCGAACACGCCGTACTTATCGCGCAGACGGTTCAGCTTTTGCAGGAACGGACCTGTCAGCGCGAGCAGAAATACGACGTTCGAAACGGCGTAAATCACGGTAAACGGCAGACCCGAAACGAGCAACGTCAAGTATCGCGCGAGATTCCACCCGCCGTCTATATTCAGCACGGACCAAATATCCGTCATGAACGAGAAAACGACGCCGCCTAAGACGCCCGCAACGGCGAGCATGATCGCGTTAGGCTTTCTGCCGCGACGGAAAACGAGTCCCGACAAAAGCCCCGAAAAGCCCCAGGCAAACATCTGAAACGGCGTCCACGGACCCTGCCCGAAGAAAATGTTCGAAACGATCGCCGACAGCGCGCCGACAATAAACCCCGCCTGCGGACCGAAAGCTATCGCGGTTATAATAACGATAGCGGTAACGGGCTTGAACCCGGGGATCGGAGCGAAAATAAGTCTGCCCAGCACCGACAGCGCCGTCATAACGGCAAGCACGACAAGCTCGCGCGCGCCCGCCCTGCCGTTTTCGAACCCGACAAAAAACGGAACGCACGCCAGAACGGCAATAACGATCGAAATTATGTTGTATTTCCTGTCCCCGAACAGCTTCACGCCCGCGAAAATCACGAGCGGCACGGCAACGAGATACACGCACAGCGAAAAAATAAGTTTTATATTCGCGCGACAAGCGGCTTTTTTCGGCTTCGTTACCGCGTTTTCCGCAATTTCGTTCCGCGTCGGTTCCGAGATTTTAAGCAAAGATCTATCCAATATTTTTCACCCGATTTACAATATATTTGGAAATACGGTCAACGCAGTATACCGCGTCGTATACCGTTTTTGAGCGCAAGCTCGACTACCATATCCGCCGTAACCGCATTCCTATACAGCCCGCGCGAGATCCTGCTTGCCACCGTCGTGTAATAACTGTTCGTCGAGAAAAAGTTCACGGGGTTATCGACCGAAACTATTTTCCCGTCGAAAAACATGGCGCACCTGTCGGAATGTTCCGCCGCGAACTCCACGTCGTGGGTTACTATTACCGCCGTTACTCCCTGCGCTTTCAACTTAATCAGCATTTCGGCGAAAATCTTTTTCGAGTAAGCGTCTATGCCCTTCGTCGGCTCGTCGAGCAGCATTATTCTCGGCTCGGTCAACAAGAGTTTCGCGAACGCGGCTTTCTGGATCTCCCCGCCCGAAAGGTCGAACGGGTGCATATCCCACAAGTGCGAGATACCGAGTCTTTCGGCGATCTCCCGCGCTTTTTTCTCGGCTTGCGCCCTGTCGCACCCCGTAAGAGTAGCGGTAGCGATAAGATCCGCTCCGAGAGTATTCTTCACGAACAGCGTGCGCGGATCCTGCGGCACTGCGGCAATATTGTTTAGGTAGAGCGAATTGCCGCCGTACTCCTTGATCTTTTTGCCCCATATGCGGAGCCTGCCCTTATAGAGCCGCCTGACCCCGCTCATGATTTTCAGAAGCGTGGTCTTGCCCGCTCCGTTACCGCCGAGAATACAGAGTATCTCGTTTTCGTAGACCGTAAGATCCAGCCCGCTCAGAATATCCGGAGTTTCGCGCTCGTAGCGGAAGTACCCGCCCGAGATCTCTATCGCTTTGTTTTTTTCGGCGTAATTTTCGCTCGCCACGTCGTAGCCGCCGAAGTCGAAACCGTAATTCTTTTCCAGAAAACTCTTACATTCTTTCACGGTCAGCGGACACTCGCCCGCGCCGCCGAGAGCCGAAAATATCTTCGTCGCGCTCGGCAGAGAATGATTCATCTTATGCTCGGGCGGCAGACTTGCCCCGACTTTCCGCGGCGGACAACAAAGCAAGATACCCGCGCGGTCCATTACCACCGCTTTATCCGCAAGCGGCAACGCTTCTTCGAGCCTGTGTTCCGACAGGATAACGGTAGTCCCGAGTTCTTCGTTTATCTTTTTCAGCGTCGAAAGAAACTCGGACGCGGCAATGGGGTCGAGCTGAGCCGTCGGCTCGTCCAGAATAACGACTTCGGGGCGCATGACCATGACGGACGCGAGCGAAAGGAGCTGTTTCTGTCCGCCCGACAGCGAAAACGTATCGCGCCTGTACCACTCGCCTATGCCGAAAAAGCCGCTGACTTCCGCGACCCTGCGCCTTATCTCGTCGGAGCTTACGCCAAGATTTTCAAGCCCGAAAGCAAGCTCGTGATAGACCTTGTCCGTAACTATCCCGTTTTCGGGGTTCTGCAACACGAAGCCTATTTCGGAAACGGACTTTCTCTCGTCGAGTTCGGATATCTCGACTCCGTTATACAGAACTTTACCGCTCTTTTCGCCGACGGGCGCGAGTTGCCGCTTTATGAGCCGCAAAAGCGTAGTCTTTCCGCACCCGCTCTCGCCGCACAGAACTACGAACTCGCCCTTTTCGATTTTCAAATTTATCCCGTCGAGCGCCTTTTCGGTCTTGCCCGTATACGTAAAGCTCAGATCTTCGATCTCGATAAGCGCCATAAAGCGTTCTCCTTTATCTCGCAAAAGATACCCGCCGCCGAAAGCGCGAACAGCGAAACGTACGCCGCCACGGCTTCCGCGGTAAGACTTATTTCCTTTACAGTCGGATAGAACCGAAAATCCGCCGCCCCGCGATAAAAAAGAAAGCAAAGCGCGGCGGTAAGCAAAAGAGTAAAAGCCGTAAAAGCCGCGTCCGAAAGCGTAAAGCGGTACGGGGAATAGACGCTCCTGCCCTTCAAGCCGTAGCCGCGCGCGCGCATCGAGTCCGCCGTTTCGACCGAACTTTCGAGCCCACAGGTAACGAGAATACTCAGAACGCGCATTTTCGAGCGGATCTTATCGAAGTACCCGCCGCGCGAATATATCCCGAGCGCTCTCTGCGCGTCGTCGATCTCGCGGTGCTTGCGCTTCAATTTCGGCAGAAAACCGAGCGTCATCGACAGCAAAAGCGCGAGCTTGGGCGCGAACGAGCCGAACAGACAGACGAATTTATCGCCCGACATTACGGCGGCGTAACATTTGAACCAATAGAAAACGGCGGTTATCATGACCGAAATATCCGCGCCGTACAGCACGGCTTCTTTCGTTACGGGATTGCCGTTCAGATAAAAAAGCGTCGTAACCCCGCCACGCGAAAACAGCGGATTAGTAAGCGCGATGACGAGCATAACGGGCAAAGCGCAGGCAACGCTTTTGAGCGTCTTTTTCGCGCCTATAACAAAGCCGCACGTAAAAACTGCGCAGAAAAACGAAACCCCGAGCAGCACGGGGTGCGTCGTGAACATCGTTATGAATATGACCGCCGCAAAGTACAGAAACGGCGCGACGGGATGGAGCGATCTCAGCCCGCTCATTATTTTTTAAGCGAGTTAAGATAAACGCTCGTCCGATAAAACGCGTCGAGAACGTTCTGAACGGTAAATTCGCTCGACGGAGCGTCGTCCGCACCCGCGCGCAGACCGCCGTCGTCGTTCTTAAAAGTCAGGATAACGTCTATAATGTTCTTGCCGCCGACCGAAAATTCGTCGCCGTACGGGTCTTTTCCCGCCGCGACGGCGGCAGTCAGAACTTCCGCGGTAGTGTCGGAACTTGCGTCCGAGTACGCGCTCCTGTACGCGCCGCTTTCGGACGCAAACGTTTTGAGTTTATCCCACGCTTTCACTATCCGCGCGTCGGAAGCGGAAACGAACGGAGCAAGTCCCGCAAGGACCATAGCAGTGGTATCGGGATCGGTAAGCGGATCTCCGCTCATATAATCGACGCCCCACCCGCCGTCGTCGTTCTGCTCTGTAAAAAGCCACTCGACGGTCGAATCGACGAGCGCTTTTTCGCTTTCACGCAAACCGAATTCTTCTACGGCGGTAAGAACGTACGGCGTAGAATAAATGCTCTTATACGCCGCGTTTTCCGACGTAGCCGCTTTGATAAGGTCTACGCCGCAGAAACCGCGCGGATCTTTGCCCAGAAGCGATACCGTGCGGGCGAGCATATACAGCGTTCCCGGGGACGCCGTTTTCACGGTTCCCTTGTCGGAAAAGACTTCGCCGAACGCCGTTTCGAGCTTCGAAAAATACGCGTCGTAATCGCCGGATACGCCGTAATACTTGGCAAACCCGACTACGGAGATCTCCGCGTTCGACAGAACGCGCCCGCCCGACCAAGCGTCGTCGGTCGCCGCATCGAGTTCGCTTATATCCGCGTTTTCGCCGACTTTCTCGGCTTTGTACCACTCTATAAGTTTTACGGCTTCGCCCGAAAGCGCTTCCGCTCTTTCATTATGCTTTTCGGTCTTGCACGCCGCAAAGCACAACGCGACCGCCGCCGCCACCATAACCGAAACAACTCTTTTGATCTTCATATGTATTCTCCTTA
>DBEXQE010000116.1:0-9256 GCA_048167245.1 Christensenellales bacterium
AAAAACTTACGCTCGAACTTATCAAGAATCCCGATATAGCGGCGACGATAGGCAAGAAAAAAGGCGATCGCAAACTTATAGTTTTTGCGGCGGAAACTTCCGATCCCGAGAAGAACGCGGCTAAGAAACTGCTTTCGAAAAACGCGGATATGGTCGTTCTCAACGACGTGTCGAAACCCGGCGCGGGATTCGACGTAGACACTAATATAGCCACTCTGATAACGAAAGAGAGTAAAACGGAATTGCCGATAATGAGTAAGGCGGAACTTTCCGACGTTATACTCGACGCGGCGGTAAAACTTTAACGTATGTTCGCCGAAGTTATAGTAGACATAAGCAATTCCGAAGTAGACAGGATATTCGATTATTCGGTCGGCGACAGCGGCGCGCAAAAGGGCAGTCGCGTGAAAGTACCTTTCGGCAACAGAACGATAGAAGGGTACGTTATCGATTTGAAAGAAAAGTCGGAACTCGATCCGACAAAGATAAAAAGCATAGCCGAAACGCTTGACGACGCGCCCGTGATAGGCGACGAAATGCTTTCGCTCATGCGCTTTATGGCTGAAAAATACAATCTTCGGCTCGTGGATATCCTGCGGCTTTTCATACCGTCGCAGATGCGCGGCGGCAGGGTCAAAGAGCTGACCAGGCAGTACGCGAAATTAAATCCCGATTACGACGGCGTTCCCGTAGACGAATTTATCCGTCCCGCGGCGAAAAGTCAGACGGAGATCTACGAGCACTTAAAAACCGTCGGCAGGGATTCGACAGCCGAAATCAACAAAAATTTCTCGGCTGCGGCGCTCAGAAACCTTACTATGCGCGGCATAGTACTTATAGAAACAGCGGAAGTAAGGCGCACGCCGTACAAATCTTTGGGCGGAGCGGACAAAAAGGTCAGACTTACCGATTCCCAACTTGCTTGCGCGGACGCGATATGCGAAAACGGCGATACGTATCTGTTGCACGGCGTTACGGGAAGCGGAAAGACCGAAGTTTACATGGAGTGTATTTCCCGCATGCTCGAAAAGGGCAAAACGGCGATAATGCTCGTTCCCGAAATTTCGCTCACGCCGCAGGTACTTAAAAATTTCAGACTTCGTTTCGGCGAAAACGTTGCGCTTATGCACAGCGCGCTGTCGGCGGGCGAGCGCTTCGACGAGTGGCACAGACTTTTGAACGGCGAAGCCAAGGTTTGCGTAGGAGCGCGTTCGGCGATATTCGCTCCGCTGAAAAACGTGGGCGTGATCATAGTCGACGAAGAACACGACGGCAGTTACGTTTCCGAAAGCAATCCGAGATATTCGGCTTTGCAGGTGGCGGCGTTCCGTCGGGAATACAATTCCTGTTCGCTCGTACTCGGGAGCGCCACGCCGTCGATAGAATCCTATTATAACGCAAAGATCGGAAAGTACAAGTTGCTCGAACTGCCCGAGCGGATCAATAAGCGCGCATTGCCGCAGATCTCGGTAGTCAATATGTGTTCCGAAATTTACGACGGGAACAATTCTCTGTTTTCGCGCCGTTTGGAAGCGGAATTGCACGAGTGCATGGACGGCGGAAATCAGGCGATAATTTTCATAAACCGCCGCGGGTACAGTTCTTTTATGATGTGCCGTTCCTGCGGGTATGTAGCCAAGTGTACCGATTGCGACGTTTCGCTCGTGTATCACCGCGAAGAGAACGTTCTGAAATGTCATTATTGCGGGAACAGGTACGCGGCTCTGGATATTTGTCCGCAGTGCAAAAGTCCGCACATAAAGCAAGGCTACGTGGGGACGGAGCGCGTTAAAGAACAGCTCGAAAAAATGTTCCCGGATAAAACCGTTTTGCGCATGGATAACGACACTACGCGCGGCAAGGACGCTCATTCCGAGATACTCTCGAAGTTTGCGCGAAAGGAAGCCGATATTCTGGTCGGCACGCAGATGATAGCCAAAGGGCATGACTTTCCCGACGTTACTCTCGTGGGGATAGTCGACGCGGATATGAGCTTGCATTTTTCGGACTATCGGAGCGCGGAGCGGACGTTTCAGCTCATAACGCAGGTCAGCGGCAGGGCGGGGCGCGACAAGAAGCCCGGAAAGGTCGTACTGCAAACGTACACGCCGAACCACTACGTGTATAAGTACGCCGCGAACAACGACTACAAGTCGTTTTTCGAAAAAGAGTGCAACTTACGCGAAGTTACGAAATATCCGCCGTTTTCCACGGTCGTTAGGGTGCTTGTGTCGGCGCAGAACGAAAACGACGCGATGGACGCGCTCAAAAATATTTTCGATAAAGTGAAACCGCTTGCCGAAAACAACAAATCGGCGTTTGCATATCTGGGTGCGATGCGTTCGCCGCTGAAAAGGATCCAAAACAAGTACAGAGTGCAGGTTTTGGCGCGCATAACCGAAGACGCGGACAAATACATAAAAGAAATTTACGACATAGTAAACGAAGCGGAAAATCCGAAGATAAGTTGTTTTGTGGAGATAAATCCCGCGAATTTAAGTTAAAAAGGAAGAAAGGGTTATGGCATTAAGGCAAATAGTTAAACTCGGCGACGAAATTCTGCGTCAGAGATGCAGGGAAGTAACCGTTTTCGACGATAAACTGAAAACGCTTATAGAAGATATGTTCGAAACGATGGAACATGAAAACGGAGTGGGACTTGCCGCGCCGCAAGTCGGACTTATGAAGCGCGTGATAGTCGTCTGCGTAGACGGCAAAAACAAATATGCGGTCGTAAATCCCGTTATAACGAAAGCGTCGGGCAGTCAGGTGGGACCGGAAGGCTGTCTGAGCGTTCCCAATCCGAGCGGGTAGGTAGAGCGTCCGAAAAAGCTGACCGTCGAAGGACTCGACGCGGACGGCAAACCGATAAAGATCAAAGCGGACGGCTTTCTGGCGGTGGCTTTCTGCCACGAAACCGACCATTTGGACGGCGTGCTGTTCATAGATAAACTCGTAGACGAACCCGCGGGGCGTAGGTGATATGAGAGTTATTTTTCTGGGGACTCCCGAATTCGCGGTGTTGCCGCTTACCCGTATAGCGCGGTCGAAGCACGATCTGCTATGCGTGATATCGCAACCAGACAGGGAAACGGACCGAAAGAAAAATCTGCTTCCGACTCCCGCAAAACTCGCGGCGCGGGAACTCGGAATAGAAGTGTTCCAATTCGAAAAAGTCAGTCGCGACGGGGCGGAAACGGTAAGAAAATTCGATCCCGACGTTATAGTAACGGCGGCGTTCGGTCAGCTTTTGTCGCAGGAATTTCTCGATATCCCGCGCTACGGAGTGCTGAATATCCATGCGTCGCTGTTGCCTTGTTACCGCGGCAGTTCGCCGATACAGGCGGCAATATTGAACGGCGACGACAAAAGCGGCGTTACCGTTATGAAAACCGTTCTTAAAATGGATGCGGGCGAAATACTGTCGCAACGGGAATTGCCGATAGACGATAAGACGACTTATCTTTCGCTGAGCGAGAGAATGTCCGCGCTCGGAGCGGAAATGATCGTCGACGCGCTCGATATGCTCGAAAACGGTACGGCGGTATTTACGCCGCAGGACGAAAGCAAAGCTACGTACACGAAAAAGATAACCAAGTCCGACGGGCTTATAGATTTTTCGGTTTCCGCCGAAAAGATCGTAAGGCAGATAAACGCGTTTAATCCTTGGCCGAGCGCGTACGTTATGCGCGGCGGCGAACCGCTTAAGATCTTCTCGGCACGTGCGATAAACGGAAACGGCGAGAGCGGAAAAGTTTTATGCGCGGATAAAAACGGACTTACGGTCGCGTGCGGAAGCGGAGCGTTGGAAATACTCGAAATACAGGCGGCGGGCAAGCGTAGGATGAGCGCGGGTGAATATCTGCGCGGCGCGAAAATAAACGCGGGAGAACAGTTTGCGGATTGAGTTTGGCGGCTGACAAGACGGTCTATTCGCTGTTGCAAAAGACCGTAAACGAAAAAGCGTACGGCTCGACGGAGCTTAACAAGGCGCTTAACGCGATGGCGGACAAATCCGAAAATCCGTACATTACGGCGCTTTTTTACGGCGTTTTGCAAAAGAGTTTGCAGTTCGACTATATAATAGGCAAGCTGTGCGACAAAAGTCCGAAAAGCTCGGTAAAGCTCGTATTGAACATAGGGCTTTACAAGTTGCGCTCTATGAACGGTCCCGACTATGCGGCGGTAAACGGCGCGGTGGAACTTTGCAAGGCTCTCGGAAAGGGCGGCGCGTCGGGATTCGTTAACGCCGTTCTGAAAAAATCGATTAGCGTGGAATTGCCCGAAATAACAGACACGGCTTCGCTTGCGGTAGTCGCTTCCGTCCCCGAATTTCTGGCTGAAATAATAATCGGCGATCACGGTTTCGAGTTCGCGAAAGATTTATTGACTGCGAATTGCGAAACGAATACGCATATACGGCGCAACGGTTTGAAGATTTCCGAGCGCGATTTTATAGAAAAATACCCGTTTCTTGCCGAAAAATCGACAGATACGGGGTACTATGTTACGCATAACGATATGCAAAAGCTCGAAAAGGGCGATTATATCGTGCAATCACGCTCTTCCGTGCTTGCCGTGAGAAGATATTTCCGCGCGGGCGATAAAGACGTACTCGATCTGTGCGCGGCTCCGGGCGGAAAATCGGTTTATCTATACGAACTTCACGGCGGAAACGCCGAAATAACTGCTTGCGATATTCATGCCCACAGGGTGGAACTTATAAAAAAGTACGCCCGTTCCGCGGGCGCGAAACTGAACGTTCTGCAAAACGACGCCGCCGAGTTCTACGCCGATTTCGAAAACAAATTCGACTGTGTTATATGCGACGTTCCGTGCAGCGGCATAGGCGTTCTGAGCAAAAAGCCCGAAATAGCGCTTAAAATTTCGCCCGACGACTCAGACGCTCTGGAAGGCGTTCAGCGCGCGATCTTATCGACGGCGGCGCGGTACGTGAAGACGGGCGGCAGGCTGTGCTATTCGACTTGCACCGTATTAAAGCGCGAAAACGATTTTATAGTCGGAAACTTTCTCGAAAATAATAGAAACTTTGTTGCGGACGGAGATTTTCTGCGCCTGTTTCCGAATACCGACAAATGCGACGGCTTTTTCGTAGCCGTTTTGAAAAGGGTCGAATAAATATGAAAATACTCGCCGATCACGATATAAACGAACTTAAAGAGATCGCGCGGAATTATTCCGAGCAGGCTTTCCGCGGCGGACAGATTTTCAAGTGGATAAACGACGGTGCGGACTACGACGCGATGAGCGATGTTCCGAAAAGTTTCCGCGAGAAACTTTCGGCGGAATACGTTGCCGTTCCGCTCGAAGAAGTAAAGACGCTTTCGTCGGTCGACGGTTCGAAAAAGTATTTGTACAGGTTGACGGACGGCAATCTCATAGAGTGCGTCTACATGCCCCATTCGTACGGTAACACCGTCTGTGCGTCTACGCAGGTCGGGTGCCGCATGCGGTGCGAGTTCTGCGAATCGGGCAGGAACGGTTTGGAGCGCGACCTTACGGCAGGCGAGATCCTGTATCAGGTGATAGCCGCGAACAAATCGGCGGGCGGAACGCGTAATAAGCGACTTGTGCGTAACATAGTACTCATGGGAAGCGGCGAACCGCTCGATAATTACGACAACGTTTGCAAATTCATAAAACTCGTAACCGACGAAAACGGTCTTAATATCGGTCAGCGCTATATTTCGCTTTCGACTTGCGGACTTTGCGAGAACATGATCCGCCTTGCCGACGAAGGATATTCCGTTACGCTGTCGGTTTCGTTGCATGCGACGACCGACGAGTACCGCCGCAAAGTAATGCCGATCGCGAACAAGTATTCGATAGCCGATATAATCAAAGCCGCGAGATATTATTTCGACAAGACGGGGCGGCGCGTGATTTTCGAATACGCGATGATCAAAGACGTAAACATGAATCACTTCGACGCGAAAAGGCTCTCGGAGCTGACGAAAGGGTTTGCAAGCCACGTAAACCTTATAATGCTGAACAAGGTGAACGGCAAAAACATAGCGGGCTGTACGCGCGCGGAAGCCGAACGCTTTATGAAGAAACTGAACGAACTCGGCGTGTCCGCGTCTATCCGCAACTCGTCCGGGCAGGATATAGGCGGGGCGTGCGGGCAGTTGCGCGGGAGATATTTATAAACGGCTTATTCATTGCGTGATACGGGCTGCGTGCGTCGCGTCGGCACGGTCATTTATCGGGAAATAAACTCCCGTGCCGCCGCGCCGCCTGCTACCCGTCTGACGCGCGACTAAGCCGTTTAAGCGAAAGTAATGCACTGTAATTCGGAGAATCAAAAATCGGAAATGACTGAAAATTCGGACGAAAAAGAATTTCGCGTTGTCAAGTGCGAATCGAATACGTTCACGCTCGACGGGAGCGGCGAGAGAATTTCGGCGGTCGCGCGAAAAAAATTCAAGTTCGGCGGCGGGATAGTCGTCGGCGATTTCGTGCGGCTTGAAAGCGAGAACGGCGAACGCGTGATATCGGAAGTTCTGCCGCGCAAAAATTATCTTATCCGTCCGCTGTCGGCAAATATCGATCAGCTCGTCATTTTGGTCGCGCCCGTGCCCGCGCCCGATTTTTTCCTTATCGACAAACTTATAATAAACGCCCGCCGTCAGGAAATAGACGTCGCCCTGTGCCTGAATAAATCCGACCTGCCGTCCGATTTGCTTGAAGAGCTTAGAGCTCAGTATTCGGGCGTCGCCGATTCCGTTATCGCAGTCAGCGCCAAATGCGGCGATCTGGAACAGCTCAGAGCCGTTTTGCGCGGTAAACTGAGCTGTTTCGCGGGTCAGTCCGCCGTCGGGAAATCGTCCGTTTCGAACACGCTTACGGGCGGCGAAAACAGGGCGGTCGGAGATCTCAGCCGAAAGAACTTGCGCGGCAAAAATACGACTACGAAAGCCGAAATCTTGACTGTCGGACCGAATTCGTATATAATAGACACGCCGGGGTTTTCGATGCTCGATATTCACGACATTCCGTATAACGAACTCGATCTGTACTATTCGGAATACGTGGAGCGTTCCGCGGGTTGCCGCTATCGCAGATGCTCGCATACGGGCGAGCCCGATTGCGCCGTCAAAAAGCTCGTGGAGAGCGGAGAGCTGAACAGGGAAAGATATTTGCGATACAAGCAAATGTACGAAGAACTTAAAATCGGCAGACCGTATTGACAAGCGGGTTGCAAAGGAAAGGAGAAAACACATGAAAACTATGATCGCGCCGTCGATATTGAGCGCGGACTTCTCGAAAATGGGCGAAGAAATAAAGCGCATGGAGCTTGCGGGCGCGGATCTTATACACTGCGACGTTATGGACGGCGTTTTCGTGCCGAATATCACGTTCGGGATAAAAATGGTCGCCGATATACGGAAGATAACTTCGTTGCCGCTCGACGTGCATCTTATGATAGTAAAGCCCGAAAAATACGTAGAAAGATTTGCGGACGCGGGCGCGGACTACATAACGATACACGTAGAAGCTACCGAAAAACTCAACGAAACGCTTGAACTCATCCGCAAAAAAGGGTGCAAGTGCGGCGCGGTCATAAGCCCCGACACTCCCGTTTCGGCGCTCGAAAACTGTTTGGAGCTTTGCGACATGGCGCTTCTTATGAGCGTTTATCCGGGTTTCGGCGGTCAGAAATTCATCGAAAAGTCTTTGGAGCGCATGAAAGAGCTGTCCGCGCTCGCCAAAAGAAAAAATCCGAGCGTACTGCTCGAAATCGACGGCGGCGTAAATCTCGACAACATATCGGCGATAAAGCAAGCGGGCGCTCGGGTCATAGTGGCGGGCAACACGGTCTTTTCGGCAGACGATCCCGAATACGTAATGAAAGAGTTGAGAAACAGATAATGAAAAACACCGATAGGGCGGTGATTTTCCTGAACGGAACGCCGCCGAGCGATAAACTCGTAAATTCGATCGGGGATATAAAGGATTTTTATTCCGTCTGTACCGACGGCGCGTACCGCTATGCCGTTAAATACGGTAAGCCCGATTTGTTGCTCGGAGACTTCGATTCTCTCGATCTGCCGAACGCCCGCGTTCCCGAGTCTACGGAAATCTTGCGCTACAAAGTCGAAAAGAATTTTACGGACGGGTATCTCGCCGTAAAGGAGTGCGCCGCGCGCGGGATCAAAAGCGTCGTTATTTTCGGCGCGTTCGGCGGCAGACCCGATCACGAATACTGCAATTATTCGCTCCTGCCGCTTTGCAGGGAACTCGGAATAAACGCGCGCATGGCGGGCGAGAATTACGACGTCTATTTCGTGAACGACGCGATAACGGCAAAAGTGAGAACGAGCGCGACGGTTTCGGTAGTACCTTTCTCCGACAAGGCGCATATATTGTATACAAAAGGACTGAAATACCCGAGCGACGGACTTACATACGATAAGATCGAAAATCTGTCGGCGGACGATCTCGTTATGGGCGTTTCGAATCTTGCCGAGAGCAGCGAGATAACGGTGGCTTTGGCGGGCGGGGCGGTCCTTGTATTCATAGAGAGGTAATTCAAAATGAAAATCGTATGCGTAAAAGCTCCTAAATTCTTAGCGGGACTTCTGAGATTTTTTATCGGCAAAAAAGATAAATGAAATCGACGTCGTACGTAAATCGTACGGGAAAAACAGGATCGATATCTAAGTTTATGCATTGCAAAGATATGATTTTTCGCTCTTTGCAAAAGAACGGACAAGCCTGTAAACCGTTGCGTTTGAAAAAAACGTAAATTGACGTTAAATAATGTTTACATAAGAGATTAAAAATGGATCTTGCGATAATACCTATCCCGATTTTGTTCGTAGTAACATTGATATGCGCCATTGCGAATACCAATTGTAAAGCATGGTACGTGAAAAGGATAATGCGGACTGAAAGCGAGCAATATTCGTTTAATGCATGGCAGTGTGTAGTCTGCGTCGTAGTTTTTCTTGTTTTCAGCTTGGGCAAATTATCGGCTACATGGTATTCGGTTTTGCTCGGCGCCGTATTCGGCATCGTTTCGATGATATATTCCATTATGCAGACAAAGGCATTTAAGATAGGTCCTTTGGGGTATACGACGGTCATCATAAATTTATCTACTGCGTTAACGGCGTTATCCGGCGCGATTTTTTGGCATGAGAGTTTAAGCGTTTTCAAAATCGTCGGAATAGTTTTGATGGTCGGCAGTTTTATCTTTGCGATAGATACCGAAAACAAAGACGGAAAAAAA
>DBEXQE010000117.1:0-2750 GCA_048167245.1 Christensenellales bacterium
AGTTCCAACAGCTTTGGCAGTTCCTGTTCCAAATATTTTATTAACGCCTTTAACTTCTGCTGAACGCTTATATCGTAATTATCCATATACAGCTTTATAAGCGCGAGCTTGTCTTCGAGTTTCGCGCGAACCAACTCCGCGGCGTCATCTTCCAAGAGCGTTTCAGCTACCCGCAGAATCTTTCCGCGGATCTCTTTGTTTTTCGCGTTCCACAGCTTGTCCAACTCCCGAATATTCGGAACGAGCTTGCTTTCTTCTTCGGCTTGCTCCCGCTCGCGCCGTTCCAAGGCGAGCAACGCTTTTTCTTCTTCGCGCGCTATGCTCCCGCCGAAAATATCGTAAACGTATTCCCGCTTTTCAAACAGTCTCGCTTCACGCTTTCCCGTATCCGCTTTCCCTGCCGCGAAGTACACATCTTTAAGTTCATACGACGGCGTAAACTTTGTCCATATTGGCTCGTAGCCGCGCACAGATACGATAGCGTCGCCTTTCTCGTCGCCGTTCAGACGCTCCAACATTCCCGCCGTTATAAGCGGTCTGTTACTTGCTCCCGTATTGCTCGACGCGGAGTTTTCCGCGCTCGTATTGACCGAAAAGCTCTTTACTTTCTTCTGCCCGCAAAGCTCCGAAAACTCTCTGCGAGTTTCGGGATCGTCCGAGCCGATGAAAATCTTTACGTTACAGTTCGTCTTCACTATGTCGGCAACGTCTCTGCCGTACTTGGCGTTAAGCTGTGAAAAGCTCTGCAACACGAACAAATATCTTATGCCGCGACTGCGCCCTACCGTAACCATACCCTCTATATTTTCGAGCTTAGGCAAGTTGCCGAACTCGTCCAAAACGAAATACGCTTTGCGCTTTAATACAGCCGTGTCGGTATCTTTTCTACGCAGATTCAGATTAGCCTTTTCGACAAGCTCTTTGTACGTTTGCGTTATAAACAGCGTAACGAATCTGTGTCTTGTGAACCGCTCATCCGGAACAATTACAAAGACAGCCGTCGGCTGTTCATCCATATTCACAATATCCAAATCGCTCTCGCTCGTCATCGACATAACGCCGTCGTCGGATAGCTGTTGCATATACGCGTTCACTTCGGA
This sequence comes from Christensenellales bacterium, assembly GCA_048167245.1. Classification (GTDB taxonomy): domain Bacteria; phylum Bacillota; class Clostridia; order Christensenellales; family Pumilibacteraceae; genus RACS-047. The sequence goes on from DBEXQE010000117.1 coordinate 1,101, forward strand.
CAGATAGCTCGTAAGCGTTTTATCCGATGTTATCAGCACGGTGTTTACAAGCCCGCGCACCTTTGAATATTCGTCGCGCCCTTCGAGCAGATACGTTCTGAGTGCAGTCGTGTCTTCCGAGCAATACTTCGTTATGTTATGGTACACGTTGAAAAGCTGTAACTGTTTCTCGTCCATTTTGCCGCTTATAACGTCTTCACAGAAAGCGAGCACAAGTCCGAATATAAGGTTGCGCGCACCCTCCTCCCAAGTCGGCTGGTCCCTGTTCTGCACGGGACAAAGCGTATATACCAAGTCCATTGCGTTTTCGAATATTTCGTCGTTAAGTTCCTGCACTCTTGTCCGCGCATCATCGTAAGACAAAAAGATTTCGCCGCAACCGTAATATTTTCCGTCCCTGCATTGCAAATTGTTTCTGAGCTCTTTTACTTGTCGGATACGCCTAATTAGCACCTGCATGGGATTCCACCTTGCCGAGCTGTACGGCTCGCGCAGGTCGAGCGTAGATATTGCATAACCCTCGCTCTTTAACTGCTCGGCGTGTTTCTCGTACAGTTCTTTCTTCGGGTCGGCTATAAGCATACTCGGCTTGCCTTTGCTTTTTGCGAGTGCCGCTATGTTCTGATCGACAAAGCCCGTCGTTTTGCCGCTGCCCGTCGTACCCACTATAAGCGCGTGCAACTGACTCGTGGAAATAATCTCCAACGCCTTGCCTTTCTTTTCCGCGCCTATTATTATTTCGTCGTCGTTCTCGCACTGCTTGTCCCAAGTAGTAACAGTGAACTCTTTCAGCTTCCGCAAGCGTTTGACCGTCAGCCACTCGGTATCTTCCAAGTCGTTCTCTTTAAGCGCCAAATTCTGCGCGTCTATCCGATACATCATCAGGAATCCTACGAGCAACAGTCCGTTTGCTACGCCTACCGTCAGCCAATAGTTTCCGCTTCCGAATATGCCGCCGAAGTCCTTGCCGAACAGCGCGAACAAGAAAGCAACAAGTATGCTCACAAATACCGCTATGAACGCGCCGATGAAAACCCAAGTTTTCCAAGACTTATGCTTTCGGGTTTTACGCGCTTTATTTTCGTTCATTCAAATTTCTTTTACCTCCGTATTGTTTAATTCCGAACTTTTATTCTTCTTTCTCTCGCGCTCTATTTCTTCTTCTATTTCACGTAGCCGCGAACAAAAGTCCCGTTCCAACAGTTCGCTCTCCGCGCCGAACGAGCGGAAAAACTTTTTACAAGCGCGGTCTATCTTTCTCCGCGACATACCGAGCGAGCGTTTTAACCGAGTGTCGTTCGGTTTGCGCTTACGCTTACACTCAAAAAATTCGGGCTTTATGAACTTGCAAAGATTAAGCACGAGATTCCCTTGCCGACGTTTATAGTCCGATTTCAGTTCGTCCAAAACGGTACTGCTTTCGCTCAAATCTTTTACTTCGCGCTCACGCTCCGCAACGGCTTCGTAAAACCGTCTGTTCGCTTTCATCGCTTTTTGATCCGAACCGAACAATAGCCGAACTATATAATCCGCTCTCGGACGAAAACTCTCCATATCTTTACTGCCGTATGTAACGCGTCCCGTTTTCGGCAAATCTTTCGCAAGCGACAGGATTTCCTTTTTTATTTTGTCGTCGCTCGCCATAACAGC
>DBEXQE010000118.1:0-1668 GCA_048167245.1 Christensenellales bacterium
TCGGTCTTATACACTGCCGTGAGCGTCGTTTGCTTCGTTACGACAAATGTATATTCCCTGTCCTCGCAGACGATGTTGCCGTTTTCGTCTTGCCAGCCCACAAAAACCTTCCCTTTCTCGGGTGATTTTGCGCGGACGGTAACGGTTTCGCCCACAACGAGCCTTCCTCCTCCCGTTCCTCCGACAACGGCTATTTCGACTTTTTCGATTTTTTCAATCGTAATGTCATCTATCTCTACCCCGTTTTCGTCGAAGTGTTTTTTGCAAAATTCGCAATCTTTATGCGCTTTTACGCCTTCTTTTTCTTCCGTTGCGGAAACCTCGTTTATCCACTCGCCGAACTTATGCGCTTTTTCGATGACGAGCGCGCTTTCGTCGGCGATAATTCGCGTTGCTTCTTTATCGAAAAACTTTGTCGAGCAAACCGTACACTTATAATGTTCTTTCCTGCCGAAACTAAAACACGTTGCACTTTCGGTCGGGACGAAAACGACGTCATGCGGAGCAAAATTTCCGTATTCCGCATGGCAAAACTCACAAACAGCCTTGTGCGTACAAGTCGAAGTTCCTCCGACGCAGTCGCCAATTTCGGTATGCTCCGCATTGTTTTTGCAAACGCGCGTATGCGTGTCGTTACCGTTGCTTGTCCATTCGCCCCAATCGTGCTTGTCGGCGGCTATTGCGATCGTTAATTCCGACTTTGCCTTTTCGACTTTGTTTTCGTCGAAGTACTTGCCGCATTTTTCGCAACGATAATGCGCTTTGGTGCCGAAAGCCGAACAGGTAGAGGGAACCTCGGGTATCAACTCTCCGTAATTATGCTCTTCGCAAATCGGCTCGGCGTTTCTTACCTTTGTGTAAGCCTTTATTCGCGCCACTCGCCCGCCGTAAGCGATGTAATCGTACCCGTAAGAGGTTTTCTGAAAAGACGGCTTTTTCGGTTCTGTTTGCGCGTTCTGCACGCTCCTTATGCTTGCTTCGCCCTTTTTGTCGGATACTTCCGTTACTATCGAAAAGTACGAGCCTTCGTCAAGCTTTACGCCCATATCGAGCTTTACGGTGTTGTACCCGCCGTATTTAAAGGTTTGCGTTTTTTTAGCGGCGAGAACTCCGCTTTCCACAAAGCTTTCTTGCTTGCCGATTAAATTCGTGTAAACTTTTACGGTAACCTCGACGTCGTTGCCGACAAACCCGACGTTTACCGCTTCGAGATATTCCGCCTTGTCCGCCGTCCCCTTTTTCGCCTCGTAAACGTTTGCGGCTTGCTTCAGCTTAGACAAGCCGAAATCGACTTCGCTGTTGTCGTAATAATAATTGTAATCGTATGTGTCTTTCGGCGCGTAAGTAAACGTCCACGCAGTTGTCGCCGCGATTTTACTGTCGTATGTCAGGTAGAAATAACCGTTGTCGCTATAACTGTTTTTTACGAGCCAACCGCCGTTTCTCGCCGCCTGCTTAGGTCTGAACAAACCTTTTTCTATATTGTCGTTCCACCCGACCAAAGTTATAGCGTGCGCTATTCCGTTCGAAACCGACTGATCGTTGTAATATTGCTTCGTTCCGCCATCGTAATAACAGGAAGCCGTCACCGCGCCGTATTCCGCGATGGCTCTTTTTATTTCGGCAATTCTGTCTTCTCCCGATAGGTCGGAATAAATCAAATTCGCG
>DBEXQE010000119.1:0-2848 GCA_048167245.1 Christensenellales bacterium
GCAGGACGAATTAGCCGCCGAGCTTATGCTTGCCCACTACAACGTTACGCAGGCAACTATTTCGAGAGATATAAAAGAACTCGGGCTTATTAAAATAACGACTCCCGACGGCAGACAAAAATACTCGAAGGACGTAGCTGATCACAGCGTTGCGAACAAAATCGTCAACGTTTTCAAACATTGCGTGCTAAGTATAGATCACGCCGTGAATATAGTCGTGATCAAAACGCTTTCGGGTAGCGCGAACACGGCGGGTTTGATGATAGATAAACTGAATAACGGCGGCGTTTTGGGTTGCGTTGCGGGCGACGATACCGTACTGGTGGTGACCAGAAGCGCCGAAGTCGCTATGGAAATAGTCGGAATATTGAACGAAGTCGTGAACGGATAAAGTGAGTGTGTTGAAATGTTAAGCAGGCTTATATTACATAACGTTGCCCTTATAAAGCATCTCGAACTCGAATTCTGCGACAAATTGAACATTCTGAGCGGAGAAACGGGCGCGGGCAAATCTATAATAGTCGACGGGATAATGTTACTGCTCGGAGAAAGATACGATAAAACCGTGTTGCGCTTCGGGGAAGAAAAGGGGTATGTGGAAGGTGTTTTCGAATCCACCGAGCAGGCAAATGCCGTTTTTGATGAATTCGGTTTTGCAGACGACGATACTGTCATAATTAACCGTACGTTCAGATCCGACGGAAAAAGCGATATTCGCATAAACGGAAGGGTTGCGACAATTTCTATGCTCAGAAAACTTACGGAAGTTCTTGTCGATCTGTACGGTCAACACGAATATCAATCCTTGTCAAAACCGAATGAACATTTGCGCATTTTAAACTACTATGTCAGACATAGTACTGCTAAATTGCTCGACGAACTTGCTGTTGAGTATAATAACTATGTAAAAATTTCAAAAGAATTGAAAAATATCGGCAATACGGCAGAGCGAGAGCGCAATATGGATATGTTGCGGTTTCAGATAGACGAAATAGAAAAAGCGGCGGTTTACGACGGCGAAGAAGAAGAACTTTTGGAAAAAAGGAAGATCTATTCCGATGCGGAAAAAATTGCGGAGTCCATATCGGGCGCAAGGGAAGCGCTGTCTTTTTCCGATGAAAATAACGCATTGCAGTTTATAGAAGCGGCGATAAACGCGATGGGCGAGATCTCCGATATCAGCGACGTTTACGCAAGCATTGCTCAGCGGCTGGATTCCGTGATGATAGAGCTTGACGATATCGTCGAAACTCTCGGTTCGCAACTCGAAGAAACGGAATTCAGTCCCGACGATCTGGAACGGGTCGAAAACAGATTGGACAAATTGCGCGGATTAAGGCGTAAATACGGCGATCATGCCGCTATGAGCAAATTTTTAGAGTCGTCTAAGCAACAGCTTTACAATTTGGAAAACAGCGCGGAAATATTCGAGAAATTACAAAAAGACAAGGCTGCATCGGTCAAAAAGATTTACGATTTATCGTCAAAGTTATCCGATATCAGGCGCACGGGGGCTATCGAATTCGAAAACCTTATGAAAGGCGAGCTGAACGAACTCGGCATGGAAGGAGCGGAATTCAAAATAATTTTCGAAGATTTTCCCGCTTTCGAAGATTGCGAAAAATTCATCTCGTCTATGGGAATGGATAAGGCTGAATTTTATTTGAGCGCCAATGCGGGTCAGCCGATAAAACCGCTTGCCAAAATCATTTCCGGCGGCGAAATGTCGAGATTCATGCTCGCATTGAAAGTGATATCGAGCAGGGTGGACGATATCCCCACAATGATTTTCGACGAAATAGATACCGGGATAAGCGGAAAAATAGGTCAGGAAGTAGCGAAAAAACTTGCCGCAATTTCCCGCGTACACCAGGTACTATGCGTAACACACCTTACGCAAATTGCCGCAATGGCAGATAATCATTACCTGATCACTAAGTCGAATTCCGATAACCAAACGGAAACCAATGTCGAGCTTTTGACGGGAAACGCCGTCATCGAAGAGATATCGAGATTGTCGGGGGCAAAAGACATAAGCGAAAAAGCGTTCGAAAATGCAGATCACATGAAAAAATGGAGCGACAATTATAAACGATCCATCACGGCTTGATTTAAATTTACTTTAATATAAGAGCGTCGCATAATATTTTGATTATTAAGTAAACTAAATATTATGAAGCGCATCGGTTTTTTGAAAATAACCGTATTGAAACTGCTGATATTGTCCGCAGTTTTTTTACTGATAGCGAATATATTCCCGTCGATCATTGAAATTTACAATATCCCGACGGGTATTCGACTTTCGCGCGCTGATCTCGAAAACTTTAATATCAAGCATGTGGGCGTTCATATCGACGGAGCCGCAGAAGCGTTTTCCGGAAGTAATGAAATAAGCACGTGCAAACTTAAATTCAAATTATTCGATTTTCTGCCGATAAAATCGGTTTCGGCGGAAATAGAACCCGAGAGAAAAGTTTATTTAGGCGGTTTTCCGGTGGGGATATCGTTGAAAATAAGCGGGGTATTGGTAGTTCAAAAAGTCGAAATAGATACCTATGCCGGAAAAGTCAAGCCGAATTCAGGCGTTGCAGACGGCGATATAATCATTGAAATGAACGGGAAAAAAGTGTTGTATGCCGCCGATATAGCCGAAAATATGCGAAATTTCGGAGAAAACGACCGTATAGTCGAAATGGTCGTTTTGCGCCGCGGTGAAGAAGTAAAAGTAACGTCATATCCCGTGATAGAAAATTTAACGGGGTATTACAGGCTTGGATTGGCTGTTAAAGACGTGGTGGACGGAATAGGTACCGTCAGTTATGTGAAAACGGACGGTCGATTTGCTTGC
>DBEXQE010000120.1:0-1880 GCA_048167245.1 Christensenellales bacterium
TGTTATTCAATTCGCTGTGGATAGCGCTTGTTTACGTTATCGTAAGCGTTATTTCGAGCGTTATGCTTGCGTATATTTTGGCGCGATTCAGATTTCCGGGGAAGGGTTTTTTATACGGACTCATCGTCTTTGCAAGGACGATACCCATACTCGGCACGGGCGCGGCGTCGTTCAAATTGAAGTATACGCTCGGTATGATCAACAATCCCGCTCTTATTTGGCTCGGTTGGGCGGTGGCGTTCGACCAAACGGCGCTTATACTGTTTGCAACGTTCAAGGGCATAAGTCAGACGTATTCCGAAGCCGCGAAAATCGACGGCGCGAACAATGTTTTGATATTGTTGAAGATCATTTTGCCGCAAGCCATGCCGTCTATAATAGCGGTTTCGGTCAATCTTTTGCTTGCGCGTTGGAACGATTATTCGACGGCGCAGATAACGCTTAGCAACTATCCGAACTTGGCGTACGGGCTGTATATTTTCCAAACGGAATCGGCTTGGTCGGTCAATACGAAAGGCACATATTTCGCGTCGGTCGTTATGGTCAGCGTGCCGATAGTCGTACTGTACGCATTATCTCAAAATATGATAATTAAAAATATTTCGATAGGCGGAATAAAAGGATAAAAAGTAAGGAGGGTCAAATAAATGAAAGAGAAAAAGTGTAAGAGTTTTTTCGTTGCGTCGGTGCTTTGCTTGCTTGTCGTCGCAATTACGGCTTGTGCGGGCGGCAAAGCCGATTTCGGCGCCGCATTTACCGATCGTTTCGACAATAAAATTTATGCGGGAACGACGATAGACGTCGAAGATTACGTTATTTTGGTCGACGGAGCCGAATACGAAGTCGAAATCGAGTTTGACGGCGTGCGTAATAAGGTGAGCGGCAGAACGTATGTTTTGGCGGATCCCGGTGCATACAAGATGATATACACCGTTACGAAGAACGGGAAAAGCGCGACGGGAGAAAAAGAATTTACGGTTTACGATACGCTTCCGTCGGTATACGTTCCGAATGCAACGCAAATATACAAGAAAGACGCGAATATGCTTTTAGACGCGATACTCGGTCGTTTGAGTCCGTCGGTGGTTTCGGACAGCAGCTATTCCATGAAGCTTGTAAAGGCGGAAATTTTCGATTTACCCGCAGTTACGTTGAAACCGTCGGGCGAAACGGAGGCAATGCCGGTAGAAACGGTGCAACTCGGCGACGAAACGCGGTTTACGTTTGCGCGCGAGGGTCTGTATAAATTTACGTTTGAAGTTACCAATGCGGGCGGAACGGTAGAAGCGAGTTTCAATGCGGCTGTTTTGCAGGCGGCTCCGTTGAATGAACTCGAAAACGTAGAGGCTTATTCGAATGCCGAATTCGCCAAAGACGGAAGCGAATACGATTCTTCGATCGTCAAACTGACGGGTGCGGGTAATTACGCGAGCGCGTCGTACGTAGCTTTGGACGATCACCGTAAAGCGGGCAGTATCATAGCCGTCGATTTTTACGGCAAAAACGTTCCGTATATAGGATTACAGTGCGTAAATCCCGTAAACGGCGAAGTGAAGAATTACGGAATGCTCGGCGGAAACGGATTTATTTTCAGTTTGGAAAGAATGACCGACAGGTATTCTCTGTACGGAACTAACAAGTACGGGACGGCTTCGGCGCGTATAAAGTACGGTTCGGCTACGGTAGGCAGAGAAAACGAAATGTTCGGTTGGGATAAGCTCGAGGACGACGTGCATTACGGCTTGGAAGTCGCTGTAATTCCCAATGAGTCGAGTCTTGCGGAAACGGGCGGTGTAAACGGCTATACGAAAGGAACGCTTTATTTCTATCTTTACGAAATCGACGACGATAGCGGCGATATGAAACTTGTTGCGTATATT
>DBEXQE010000121.1:0-8093 GCA_048167245.1 Christensenellales bacterium
GAGAGAGAAAATGTGTAAGAGAATTTTTAAGAGCTTTGCTATGATTGCATTGGCGCTGACGGCGGTATTCGGCGTGCTGGCGGGTTGTAACGACAAAACGCCCGAGAACTTGCTGACGTTCGAAGTCGCGGCGGAAGTCGAAGCGACTTACGGCACGTACTACGTGCTCGAAGAAGTTGCCGGCGAGGATACGAACGGCAATACTTATTTTCCCGCGGTAAAAATTACCGACAGCGAAAATAACGAGATAAGCGTAGAGGACGGTAAATTTTTCGTAGGAAGCATGGCGGGATACAAAATAACGTATTCTATCGAATTCGGCAATGAAACCGTAGTCAAAGAAACCGCGGTAAAAGTATTCGACAAAACCAAGCCTACGATCAAACTTGCGCGCGAAGTGGAACTCGTGCGCGTCGGGGAGGATTACCGTATTCCGGCGGCGGAGATCTCCGACGATCTGGACGAAGATGAAGACATAACCGTTTCGTATAGCGTTTCGTTCGGCGGCAATAAAGTCGAAGTAACCGAAGGAGCGTTCCGTCCGTCGGCGGTAGGCGACTATACGGTCAAATACACGGCTACCGACAAAGCCGGCAACGTTGCGGAGAAAACGCTTACCGTATCGGCGGTAAACGAAGAAGGAAACGTTATGTATTTCAACCATAAGCTCGGAGCAAGCAATGCGAAGTTCGACGGCTATACGGGAGCGATATCCGACGAGCAGACTTACGGCGACGACGAATATGCTTTGCAACTTACGCACGGTTATGCATCGAATCCGTCTGCCGTGGAGGCGTTTACAGGCAGCGTAACGCTCGAAAATCCGTTTATAAAGGACGTTTCGGAAGAAAATCTTGTTTATTTCTATGCGTATGCTCCCAATGTTTCGTTCGACGTGTATATCGACAATCCCGTAACGGCGATTTCAGACAGCAAAACCATATGGGAGTCGAAGGTGCACGTTTCGCGCGGGGTATGGACGCGTATTGTTATCGAAAACGACGGGCAAGGGACTTTTTCTATGGGCAACGCGGACGTTATGTCGGCGGCTCATAAGATAAAGTCAAACGACATAACGGGACTCGGTATAAGATTTCTTATTCAGAAAGCCGACAATCCCGATTCGGTCGATAATATAGGGTGCATCTATATGAGCACTTTGCGCGTGGCTGAGTCTTTGCCTACGGCAAAAGTAACCTTGTCTGTCGGCGTGGTGTTCCCGAACGACGAAATAACGTTGCCCGCTCCTACGATCGACGGATACGACGGAAGCACGACTTATAAAACGTATATATCCAAAGACGGCGGCTCGTTCTCGGAAATACAAGGAAGCGCTTATACTCCGACCGTCGTAGGCAATTACACCGTGCGATACGAAGTGTACGGCGACGGTAAATTGCTCGACACCGTAGCCGGATCGTTTGCAGTTACCGAAAAAGAAGACGGCGTTATAGCATATTTACACAGAAATTTCGGTAAAGCAACCGTAACTGCCGGCGACGGTATAAACGATATGCATAATGATTCGAATTATGTTGTCGAAGGAGAAGAAAACTCTTTGTATTTCGACGTTACGTATTGGCCGGATTTGAAAATAAGCAAGCCGGCGATCAAAGATCTTAACGAGAAAGAAGGCTCGGAATACAAATATAACTATGTGTATTTCTGGATAAGAACCAATCAAAACGGCGTGTCGGTAGGACTGAACAATCACGGCGGAGCCACCGTACTGAAAAAAGACGAGTGGGTAAGAGTTGTCGCGACGCGCGACGGCGAAACGTTCAAAATGAACGGGATCGAAATATTCGGACAAAACACGAATCCGGGCAAAAATTATCCCGCTACCGTAACGGATATAACCGATTTTGCTTTGGCGTTTAACGCGGAGGGCTTTTCGGCGGCAATATGGCTCGGCAGCATAAGAGCGGTAAAAACTTTGCCGACGATCGAGAAAACGTTTGAGAATTCTTACGCAAAAGATACTCCGATCGACGTGAGCGCAACGGCAACAGGCGCGACCGTAAAAGTATTCCGCAAAAACGGCGAAACGCTTACCGAATATACCGAGAACACGTTTACCGCAACCGAATACGGCGCGTATACGTTCGTTTACAAAGCATACGTAGGGGACTTGCTCGTGGATTATGCCGAAAGAGTTGTCGCGGTTTTGGATATGACGAACGTCGTCGCTCCGTTCAACTACGGATTCGGCGCGGATTGCTTGAATTTCCCCGCAACTCATAAGGGCGAGATAAGCAAAGATCATACGTATAACGGCGAAGAAAATTCGCTCAAAATAACGCCGATGGGCGAAGCTATATCAACGTACGACAATCCCGAATACGGTTATGCGGCAGGACAGATATTTTTTAACGACAAAGTGTCCGCGAGCGAAATACCAGTCGGCGGAAACCTGTATTTCTATGTTTATTCTCCGAACGTTACGGTAAGGATATACGGCGAAACGGGCTCTACCGAATGGGGCAATTCCTGCATAACCGTTCAAAAAGGCGTTTGGACGCGAATAAACGTGTTCCGTAATAACGAAACAAATTGGTGGATGGGAGAAACGGGACTTTTGGGCAACGGTTCTTCTTTGAACGCAAATTCGATAATAGGGCTCGGATTCAGAGTAAACATCTTAAAAGGCGACAATGCCGGCGTTGCGGGGAATCAAATCGGCAGTATATATTTCAGCGCGATCCGCATAACGGCGGACAATCCGCCGCCGGACGCCGTAAATCCTTAAACGCTATTTGCGCCTGTTGATAATGAAATTCTTTCGGTATTGTTGCGGCGAATATCCCACGTGCTTTTTGAAAATTATGCTGAAATAGTTAGCCGACGAAAAGCCGAGTTGATCGGAAATTTTCGTAAAAGGCATAAGCGTTTCGGCGACGTAAAATTTTGCTCTGTTGATCTTCATTTTAATGTAATAATCGATTACAGAGCACTTCATATCTTTGTTGAAATTTCTGTTCAGCCAAGATTTCGATACGTGGAATTTGCCGCATAACATATCGAGAGAGAGCGGTTCGCTCAGATGATTCTTAATATAATCTACGACTTTCAAAGTGATCGGACTTGCGTTTTCGGCGTTTACGGCGGTGATAGGTTCGACTTCGTCTTTGTACGAGTGCATGACGAACAGCAGATATCCGAGTAAAAGCGAGATCTTCATTTCTTTTTCGTTGTCGCCGGACGTCGAAAGCGCAAGCAACCGTTTGAGAATTTTAACGATAAGATTCCACGCTTTGTCGTTGTAACTTATGACGGTCTTTTTGCCGAGCAAGCGCAGAAATTCTATCTGACCGAACGAAACGTATTCTTCGGACACGCAAAGCAGTATTCTTTCGTAAGGCTTGTTTTCGTATTTATGCATGTCGAACGGCATCGTAACGCTTACGGTCTTCATTTCGAAATTGTACATCTTTGAGTTCACGAACAGAGAACGTTCGCCGCGCAACAAAAAATCAAGCTCGTAATATTCGTGGCTGTGAAATTGCGGCATAACGTTGGGCGCGGTTTCGTTCGCATATGAAATATTGAAATAACGCATATCTAATTTTAACATGACGGCGGACGATTGTCAATAACGTTGTATCGCCGAAAACCAAATCTTAATATCATATCGGAAATAAAAAAATGAAAGATCCTAAAAAATTGAAAATCGCTTATATCGGCGGAGGTTCGCGCGGTTGGGCGCGCAACATTATGAACGATCTGTATGCGGAGGAACATATCGGCGGAGAAATTCGCTTGTACGATATAGACGCCGAAGCAGCCGAGAAAAACGCAGTTATAGGCAATCGTATTTCCGAGCGTCCCGAAGCAAAAGGAAAGTGGCGTTACATTGCCGAAAGCGAGATCGGAAAAGCTCTCGACGGAGTGGATTTCGTACTTATTTCCATTTTGCCCGCTACGTTCAAAGAAATGTACAGCGACGTTCATGCGCCCGAAAAGTACGGAATTTGGCAGTCTGTCGGGGATACTACGGGTCCCGGCGGTATAGTGCGTTCGATGCGCACTGTGCCTATGTTCGAGAAATTTGCACGCGCCGTCGAAAAGTATTGCCCCGATGCGTGGGTGATAAATTTCACAAACCCGATGACCGTTTGCGTAAGAACGCTTTACCGCGTTTTTCCCAAGATCAAGGCTTTCGGTTGTTGTCATGAGGTTTTCGGTACTCAGACGCTTCTTTCGAAGATGATCAAGGAGAAATTCGGCGAAACGGCTACGCGCGACGAGATAAGGATAAACGTGTCCGGCGTAAATCATTTTACCTGGATAACGAAAGCGGAATATAAGGGCGTCGATCTTTTGCCGATATATGCGGATTTTATCGAAACACATACCGACGGCTTCGGGGACGTGAATGCAAATCATTGGGCTAACGGGGCGTTCGCAACGTTCGAACGCGTTAAATTCGATTTGTTCAGACGCTACGGAGTCATAGCCGCCGCAGGCGACAGACATCTGGCGGAGTTTTGCCCCGGTAATTGGTATCTTGCTTCGCCCGAAACGGTCGAAAAATACGGATTTTCCCTTACGAGCGTGCAACACCGGATAGACGAACTTTCGGACCGCAAAAAAGAGACCGACGAGATCTTACGCACCGGTAATTTTCCGTTCTACAAGACGGGCGAAGAAACGGTAAGACAAATCAAAGCTCTTTTGGGGCTCGGTGATTTCGTTACCAACGTAAATATTCCGAACGTTGGGCAAGTCGTCGGGTTGCCGAAAGACGCGGTAGTCGAAACGAATGCGTTTTTCTCCGGCGACAGCGTGTGCCCGTTGCAAGCAGGCGAATTGCCGCTTTCGGTGCTTGCACTCGTTTTCAGAATAGTAACGGAACAGGAAACCGTTACCGATGCCGTTCTTTGCGGAGATTACGAGCGCGTGTTTTCGGTATTCGTCAACGATCCGAACGTTTGCTTGCCGCTCGACAAAGCGCGCGAGCTGTTCGACGAAATGTTGTTTAATACGAAAGATTATTTGCCGTACTACGATAAATACGTAGGCGAAAGGAATTGATTTATGGGAATTTTCATAGACTGCGATGCTTGCCACGACGAGATCGTAAAGAATATGCGCCCCGAGCTTTCTTTTGATGCGAATACGGATCTCAAAGCGTATCGGATCGCATTGAGAGAAAAATTTATCGAGATAGCGGGTATTGACAAAATCGAGAAAAACGCATGCCCGATTTACAGCGAAGTCGAGATCGACGAAATGCGCGACGGGTACAGATTTATACGATTTATATTCGAGAGCGAAAAAAAATCGTTCGTGCCTTGCTATTTGCTGATACCGAATACGGGTAAAAACAAATATCCCGTTGCGGTCGTGCTGCAAGGACATTCGACGGGTATGCAGGATTCGATAGGCATTGCGAACACGGAAGAAGAAAAAGAGTACGTAAAACACGGTGCGTTTGCGCTTCAAGCCGTAAAGAACGGTTTTGCCGCGCTTTGCGTGGAACAGCGCGGAATGGGAGAGAGAAAATCGGTCAAAAAAGAAAGACTTTGGGGCGGAAAGTGCTCGTTCGACGCTCTTACCGCTTTGCTTATCGGCAGGACGATTTTGGGCGAACGCGTATGGGACGTTAAGCGTGCGATAGACGTTTTGCAAGGTTTTTCGGATTGCGATACGGATAAAATCATGATAATGGGACATTCCGGCGGCGGCACGGCGGCGTTTTACTCGGCGGCATACGACGAAAGAATAAAACTTTGCGTGCCTAACTGTGCTTTTTGCACATATAAAGAATCGATATTCAACGTGTTTCATTGCGTTTGCAATTATATGCCGAACGCTTACGAATATTTCGATATGCCCGATCTGTCGGCGCTTATAGCTCCTCGCCGCTTACTTGTCGTAGCGGGCAAGGAAGATGCCATTTTTACTCTCGACGGGGTCGAAAACGGCATGAAAACGGCGGAAGCGATTTATAAGGCATATAAAGCCGACGGGAAAGTAAGGCTCGTCGTAACGCCCGCCGGGCATGCTGTGTGCGATGATATTCTTTGGCGCGAAATATCGGCGGAAACGAATAAAATGGGATGGTTACCGAAATGAGTAAAATTTTGACGGTTGCGATCATAGGTTGCGGCTCGCGCGGTTGTTTCGTATACGGAAATACTATGTTTGCGCAAAAGGATAAGTTTAAGATCGTTGCTCTTTGCGACGGCGATGCGGATAAGTTGCGGCGCTACCGAGCGGCTTACGGAATAGACGAGAAAAATGTTTTTCTTTCGGAAGTCGAGTTTTTCAAATGCAGACGCGCCGACGTTATCGTTATCGCAACGCAAGATCGCGATCACGTTCGTATGTGTTTAAGCGCTCTTAAACTGGGTTACGACGTTTTGCTCGAAAAGCCCATATCGCCGCTTAAACGCGAGTTACGGGAACTTTTGAACGCGCAAAAAAAATACGGCGGGAAGGTCGTCGTTTGCCACGTTCTCAGATATGCGCCGTCGTTTATGAAAGTCAAGGAAATATTGAACGACGGATCTTTGGGACGTCTCGTGTGTATGGAAACGATAGAACATGCGACTTATTGGCATCATGCTCACGGATTCGTACGCGGAAATTGGCGCAGAGAAGAAGATACTTCTCCGATGATAATGCAAAAGTGTTGCCATGATCTGGATCTTATTTGTTTTTATGCCGACGCGAATTGCGATAGCGTTTACTCGATAGGCGATCTGAGTTTTTTCACACGTGAAAATATGCCTTACGGCGCGGCGGAGCGTTGTTACGATTGCAAATATCTGTCGTCTTGCGCGTATAGCGCGGAAAATATTTATATCAAACGTTGGAAACAAGCGGGTTCGCCCGAAAACGCTTGGCCGTATAACGTATGCTGTACCGATATCCCTACGACGGAAGACAAGTTGAGAGCGGCAATAGTCAAAAGCGAATACGGCAGATGCGTCTTTGCTTGCGATAACGACGTGGTAGACAATCAAAAAGTCGAAATGCTTTTCGAAAACGGAGTTAAAGTAAGTCATACAATGACCGGATTTACGGCTCAATCGGGGAGACGAATGGTTTTTCACTGTACATACGGCGAAATGATTTTCGACGAGAGCGAAGATAAACTTTCGGTTTTTAAGTACGGCGGCGACAAGGAAGAATATATAATTTCTCAAATCGGCTTCCAAGACGTTTCGACGTTCGGACACGGCGGAGGCGATGCGGCTCTCATAGACGACTTTTACGACGTCGTAGCGTTCGGAAAGGAACCCAAGACTTCGCTGTCGGCATCGGTGGAAAGTCATTTGATAGCCATCGCTTCCGAAGAATCCCGCAAATCGGGTCGCGTGATAAAAGTTCACGACGGATTCGGAGGATAAGAAAAGTTATATGAGAATTTATTCCGAAAACGGTGCGTTCGCGTTGGAAAACGGAAGCGGGCTTGCGGTAAACGATATCACGGCGTTCGCGGAATATGCAGGCAAAGATCACAATATTCTTAAAATCGTCAGCGGCGAGTGGACGGAAACGAAAAGAGAAGACGGGGTTACCGTTTTGACGGACGGAATTTTTACCGTCGAATTAACGTGCGAGAAAAATATTGTTTTCGTGCGCGGCGGTTTTACGCCGAAAAACGAAATAAGTTCGCTTATACGCGTTTGCTTTTTTCGCGGCATGTGTGATCGAAGATTCGAAAAAGTTTATCTTAACGGCTTTACTATGTTCAACGGCGTTAAAGTCGGCGAAATGCAGTCGCCCGTGCTCGTCAGGAAATTTTTGAAAAATCAGCGCGACGAAAGCGTCGATTTTGCTTGCGGCATTTGCTCTGACGGGACTTGCGTCGCTGCCGGCGCGGTGTCTTACGAACGTAATTATTCGGATATCGAGATATGCGAAAACGGAGATTTACTGCTCTGCGTTCCTACATATTGGCATACGGCCTTGGCAGGAGAAACGGTTTCTTCCGACGTTTTCGCGCTGTTTTGCGACAACGGTCTCGGCAACTCCGTCGAAAAATTTTCCGCTCTTACCGCGAAGAGAAATCATGCGGGCAAGCGTTGCGGCTTTGACGTAAGATCCGGTTGGTGCAGTTGGTATTATTACGGTGCTAACAT